>NZ_JBIVJF010000002.1:536523-703194 GCF_044750105.1 Kitasatospora sp. NPDC088861 | reverse complement strand
GACATCGCCGGCCGCAAGGTCGACAAGGCCTGGCTCGACCGCGTCGTCGACACCGTCGGCCTCTCCGGCCGCCTCAGCCACCGCCCCTCCCAGCTTTCCGGCGGCCAGCAGCAACGCGTCGCCTGCGCCCGCGCCCTCGCCGGCAAGCCCGACATCATCTTCGCCGACGAACCCACCGGAAACCTCGACTCCCGCTCCGGCGCCGAAATCCTCTCCTTCCTGCGCAACTCCGTCCGCGAACTCGGCCAGACCGTCGTCATGGTCACCCACGACCCCGTCGCCGCCTCCTACGCCGACCGCGTCGTCTTCCTCGCCGACGGCCGCATCGTCGACGAACTCCACCACCCCACCGCCGACACCGTCCTGGACCGCATGCGCCGCTTCGACGCCAAGGGCCGCACCAGCTAGAGCGTCCCGCTGGCCCCGGCGCCCCCGACCTTCGAGAACCCCAGGACTGACACCCCCTCATGTACCGCACCGCTTTGCGCAACGTGCTGGCCCACAAGGGCCGACTCCTCATGACGATGCTCGCCGTGCTGCTCGGCACCGCCTTCGTCTCCGGCGCGCTCGTCTTCACCGACACCCTCGGCGACGCGCTCAGGACCCAGAGCTCCAAGAGCTACACCGACATCGCCGTCACGGTCAGCGACCGCGACGCCGTCGGCCGGGGCTACGACCACACCGGCCGGACCTCCTCCGGCGCGGCCCTCACCGAGGACACCCGCAAGGCGGTCGCGGCGCTGCCCGGCGCCGCCGAGGCGCGCGGCGTGGTCAGCGGCTTCGCCGGCATCGCCGACAAGAAGGGCGCGCTGATCGGCGACGGCTTCTCCACCACCGGCACCAACTACGTGCCGGGCGCCGACGGCACCGACCCGCGCTACCCGCTGGTCGACGGGCGCGGCCCGCGCACCTCGGGTGAGATCGCGCTGGACGCCAAGACCGCCGAGAAGGGCGGCTACAAGGTCGGCGACACCGTCCGGGTGGCCGTCAACGGCCCGGTGATGGAGCTCAAGCTCACCGGCACCCTGCACACCAACGACCCGCGCGTGCTGGCCGGCGGCTCGCTCGCCGCCTTCGACACCGCCACCGCCCAGCAGCTCTACCTCAACCCGGGCCGCTTCGCCGAGCTCGACGTCAAGGGCAAGCCGGGCGCGGACGACACCGCGCTCCTCGCCGCCGTCAAGCAGGCCGTCCCGCAGGACGACTCGATCGAGGCCAAGACCGGACGCGCGCTCGCCGAAGAGCAGGACCGGATGATCGCCCAGGGCACCAGGGTCCTGAGCACCTTCCTGATGGGCTTCGCGGCCATCGCGCTGTTCGTCGGGATCTTCATCATCGCCAACACCTTCACCATGCTGGTCGCGCAGCGCACCAAGGAGCTCGCCCTGCTGCGCGCCGTCGGTGCCAGCCGCAAGCAGATCACCCGCTCGGTGCTGGTCGAGGCGCTGCTCGTCGGCCTGACCGCCTCGGTGGCCGGTCTGCTCGCCGGCATCGGCATCGCCGCCGGGCTCCAGGCGCTGCTGAACGGCCCGGTGGACGCCAACCTCCCGGACGGCCCGCTGGTGGTCAGCCCCTCCACGGTGATCGCCTCGATCAGCGTCGGTGTCCTGGTGACCGTGCTGGCGGCCTGGCTGCCCGCCCGCCGGGCCTCCCGGATCGCGCCGGTGGCCGCGATGAGCTCGGTCGAACAGCCGGCCACCCAGAAGAGCCTGCGGATCCGCAACACGATCGGCCTGCTGTTCACGCTGGCCGGCGCGGGCGCCCTGGCCGCCGGTGCGGGCGGCAAGGAGGTCAAGCTGGTCGGCCTCGGCGCGGGCGTCCTGCTGATCGGCGTGTTCGTGCTGACCCCGCTGCTGGCCCGGCCGCTGATCGCGCTGTTCGCCCCGCTGCTGCGCAAGCTCTACGGCACGCCGGGCAAGCTGGCCCAGGAGAACGCGATCCGCAACCCGCGCCGGACGGCGGCCACCGCCTCGGCGCTGACCATCGGCGTCACCCTGATCACCGCGCTGACCGTGGTCGGCGCCTCGGTGAACAAGGCCGTCGACGCGGCGACCGCGAACGACCTCAAGGCCGACTTCACGGTCGCCATGCAGAACGGCTCGATGCTCTCCCCCGACGTCGCCGGCCAGATCGCCAAGGCGCCCGGCGTCAGCGCGATGAGCGTGACGCGCAGCGTCCCGGTGGAGACCGGCCGGGGAGAGTCCGACCGCGAGTGGCTGACGGCCGTCGACGCCGCGACCATCGACCAGCTGGCCACCATCAAGGTCAAGGACGGTTCGGCGGACGCCCTCAAGCAGGGCCGGCTGATGGTCAGCTCGGGCACCGCCGAGCGCAACGGCTACAAGGTCGGCGACGCCGTCACGGTCACCTACCCGGACAAGACCAAGGGCTCGCTCACCGTCGGCGCCGTGCTGGAGGCCAACACCGCACTGGCCGGCATCGTCGCCCCGGACAACGTGGTGGGCCCGCACGCGCTGCCCGGCGCCGGACCGGACAAGGTCCTGGTGAAGGGCGTCCACGGCGCGGACGAGAAGCTGAAGCAGGCGCTGCGCGACGCGACCGGCGGCAACCCGCTGATCGCGGTCAAGGGCGAGAAGGACATCAAGGCGGAGAGCCGCAAGCTGGTCACCGACATGCTGAACATGATGTACGGGCTGCTCGGGATGTCCGTGGTGATCGCGGTGCTCGGCGTGGTCAACACCATGGCGATGTCGGTGTTCGAGCGGCGCCGGGAGATCGGCATGCTGCGGGCGATCGGCCTGGACCGGATCGGCATCCGCCGGATGGTCCGGCTGGAGTCGCTGCTGATCGCGCTGTTCGGCGGCGCGGTCGGGATCGGGCTCGGGATCCTGGTGGCCTGGGCGGGCAACCGCACGATGGCGGACTCGTTCAAGAACATGACCACCGTGGTGCCGCCGCTGCAGATCGTCGGCTTCCTGGTCGCGGCCGCGGTGATCGGCCTGCTGGCCGCCCTCTGGCCGGCCCACCGGGCCGCCCGGATGGACATCCTGGGCGCGATCAAGAGCGAGTAGACGCCCCCCCGCAAGCGCGCCGGAGCCCCGGACGGTCGAGGACCGTCCGGGGCTCCGGCGTATCCCGGTCCCACCGGGGTACGGCTGTCGGTGGTGCGTGCAAGGATGCTCGCGCGCACAGGGGCGAGGCGAAGGGGGCCAAGGCATGGAGACCAGCCGGTTCACGGGCGAGGACCCGCACGGGCACCAGCACGCGGTGAAGGTCGTCTCGGGGCGGAACAACACCCGGCGCGTGGTCTGCGAGAGCTGCGGCTACCGCAGGTCGGCGACGTTCGGCGCGCAGGCGAAGGCCTCCGAGCACCTGTCGCAGACGCACGACGCCGGGTACGTCCGACAGGAGTTCGCGCCGGGCCCGTGGATCGCCGCGGCCGTCGGGCTGGTCGCCTTCATCGTCTTCCTCTGCGTGTACGGGATATAGCGCCGCGTGCCTGTGCGGGACATAGCGCCGCACACGACACCGCCCCGCCCGGCGGGGTGCCGGACGGGGCGGGGCGGTTCGCCGAACGGAGGGGTCAGGCGGCCGGCTTGGCGGCGACGGGCTTCGCCTTGCCGCCGAACAGGCCGAAGAACACGGCGAGGGTCGGCACCAGGTAGAGCAGCCAGACCACGAGCTGCAGCACGGTCGGGTCCGGCTGGAAGTTGAACACGCCCTTGAGCAGGGTGCCGTACCAGCTGTCCTTGGGAATGGTGCTGCTGATGTCGAAGGCCACGCTGTGCAGGCCCGGCAGCCAGCCGGCCTCCTGGAGGTCGTGCACGCCGTAGGCGAGCACGCCGGCCGCGACGACCACCAGCATCGCGCCGGTCCAGGTGAAGAACTTGGCCAGGTTGATCTTCAGCGCGCCGCGGTAGAACAGCCAGCCGAGCACCACCGAGGTGAGCAGGCCGAGCGCGGCGCCGATCAGCGGGTTGTAGCCGTCGTTGGTGGCCTGCACCGCCGACCAGATGAACAGCGCGGTCTCCAGGCCCTCGCGGCCGACCGCCAGGAAGCAGGTGACCACCAGGGCCGTGGTGCCCATGGCGATGGCCGCGTCCAGCTTGCCGTGCAGTTCGGTCTTCAGGTGCCGGGCGGTGCGGCGCATCCAGAACACCATCCAGGTGACCAGCCCGACCGAGATGATCGACAGCGAGCCGCCCAGCGCCTCCTGGGCCTCGAAGGTGAGCTGCGAGGAGCCGAACTGCAGCACGGCGCCGAAGACCATGCTGAGCACCACGGCGGATGCGACGCCGATCCACACCGGCGGCAGCTTGTCCCTGCGGCCGGTCTTGACCAGGTAGGCGATCAGGATGCAGACGACCAGGCTGGCTTCGAGGCCTTCGCGCAGGCCGATCAGGTAGTTGCCGAACACGGCACTCTCCTCGGGGGGTTGAACGGGGCGGGGGATCAGCCGAAGAGCGCTTGGCCCCACCACTCCCCGGGCTTGCGGACGCCCGCCGGGCAGGCGAAGTGGGCGGAACCGACGTGCTGGATGTACTCGTTGAGCTTGTCGCCGGCCGCGAGCCGCTGCTGGAGCGGCACGAAGGCCTTGCGGGTGTCGCGCTGGTAGGCGAGGAAGAACAGGCCGGCGTCCAGGCGGCCGAGGCCGTCGGTGCCGTCGGTGAAGGAGAAGCCGCGGCGCAGGATCATCAGGCCGTTGTTGGCGTCCGGGTGGGCCAGGGCGACGTGCGAGCCGGCGGGCATCGCCTTGAGGTCCGGCGCGTCGTGCTCCTTGGCCTTGCCGTAGGGGGCGCCCTCGCCCTTGGTGCGGCCGAAGGTGTCCTCCTGGTCCTTGAGCGAGGCGCGGTCCCAGGTCTCGATGTGCATCCGGATCCGCCGGGCGACCAGGTAGGAGCCGCCGGTCATCCACTCGGGGCCGTCGCCGGGGGCGGCCCAGACGTGCTCGGCCAGCCCGGCGCCGTCGGTGCCCGCGATGTTGTGGGTGCCGTCCTTGAAGCCGAGCAGGTTGCGCGGGGTCTGGGCGTCCGGCGTGGTGGAGGACGTCTTGCCGAAGCCGAGCTGGGACCAGCGGATGTTCACGGTGCCCATGCCGATCCGGGCCAGGTTGCGGATCGCGTGCACGGCGACCTGCGGGTCGTCGGCGCAGGCCTGGACGCAGAGGTCGCCGCCGCTGCGCAGCGGGTCGAGCTTGTCGCCCTTGAAGTTCGGCAGGTCGATCAGGGCCTCGGGGCGCTTGGCACGGAGGCCGAAGCGGTCGACGCCGTCCTGGTCGAACAGGGTGGGGCCGAAGCCGATGGTGAGGGTGAGCCGGGAGGCGGGCAGGCCGAGGGCCTCACCGGTGTCGTCCGGCGGCGCCTCGGGCAGGCCGTCGGCGGCGCCGGTGCCGACCTCGCGGCCACCGGTCATCGCGGCGGCGGCCTTGGTCCACTCCTTGAGCATCTTGACCAGCGACTCGCGGGTCGCCTTCTCGGAGACGTCGAAGGCGGCGAAGTGCAGGCGGTCCTGGACCGGGGTGGCGATGCCGGACTGGTTCTCGCCGTAGAAGGGCACCTCGGCGCCGGTCTGGGCGGCCGCCGCCGGGGCGGGGTCGTCCTGCCGGGTGGCGGCGGCGACCGAGCCGACGGCGGCGGCGCCGAGCGCGACGCCCGCGCCGGCCCAGCCGATCACGGCCCGTCGGCTGACGGCGCCCCCGGCGGCAGCGGCGGGGGCGTTCGCGGTGCCCTCGGGGTTCTCGGGGTTCTCGGTGCCCTTGGCGTTCTCGGCGTCCATCGGCGGGCGGATCCTTCTCTGTGCTGACTCGCCGATGCCGTGGCGGCCGCTTCGGGCCGCCACGGCGTCGGTGGGGTGGGGACGGTGCTCGGGTGGGGCCGCGGTCGTTACTTGACGACCACGGCGGCGGCCAGCTTCGACAGCGGCTCGCCCAGCGAGTTGACCGCGTCGGAGAAGGTCTTGCGCTCGGCCTCGGTGACCTTGTCGTAGGAGGTGAAGGTGCCGTCGGCCTGCTTGTACTTGGCGAGCAGGGCCTGGATCGCGGTGAACTCGGAGTCCAGGGTCTTGGCCAGCTCCGGGTCCTTCTCGGCGGCGACCGGCTTCAGCAGCTCGTAGGCCTTCTGCGCGCCCTCGACGTTGGCCTGGAAGTCGGCCAGGTCGGTGTGGCTGTAGCGGTCCTCCTCGCCGGTGATCTTGTTGGTGGCGACCTCGTCCAGCAGCTCCTTGGCGCCGTTGGCCATGCTGGTCGCGGTGATCTCGGCCTCGGGGATCTTCTTCTGCCAGTCCTTGAGGTCGTTGACCAGCTGGTCGGCGAGCTTCTTCTCGTCGTCGCCGATCTTGGCGTCGGCCCAGAGCGACTTCTCCAGCTTGTGCCAGCCGGTCCACTCCTGGCCGGCCTCCAGCTTGTCCTCGCGGGTGTCGGTCTTGGGGTCGACGTCGCCGAAGCTCTCGGCGACCGGCTCGGTGCGCTCCCAGCCGGTGCGCGACGGCGCGTACAGCGACTTGGCCTTCTCCACGTCGCCGGCCTTGATCGCGGCGGCGAAGGCCTCGACGGCCGGGATGGTGGCGTCGGCCTGCTGCTGGGCGTACGTGCGGTACGCGTCGACGGCGGCGGTCAGGCGCGGGTCGGCGGCGGCGGCAGTGGCGCCCTCGCCGGTCACGGTGATCTTCTGGCGGATACCGTCGCCGACCATGCCGGGCTTGCAGGCGATCTCGTAGGAGCCGGCCTTGATCTCGGCGTTGATGGTGGCCTTGGTGCCGGGGCCGATGTTCTCGCGCTCGGTGATGATCTTGTCGCCGGCGCCGTAGACGTAGACCTCGGTGGTCTTGGCGCCCTTGTTGCTGATGTCCAGGACGACGTGGCCGGCCGGGAAGCTGGTCTTGGAGACCTCGCAGGCGGTGTCGGTCGCGTTGATCTTGACCGCGTCCGCGCCGCCCGCCTTGTCGTCCTTCTTCGCCGCACAGCCCGCCAGGGCGGCGGTCGCCACGGCGAGGGTGAGCAGCACGGCTGCGGTGGAACGGCGACGGGCGGACATGCGGGCTCCAACGGAAAAGGGCATGGGTGTGCCAGGGCGGGGCAGGGCTGAGCACCGGTGGGGGCGTCGAACCAGCGACAACCCCGCCTTAGCTAAGGCATACCTTACGTAAAAACTTTTTTACGTCCATACCCGCCCCCGTCGGAAGCGGGCCGACCGCCCAGCCTGCCCACGCCCCGACCGGGACCCGTCAGCGCCCCGGCGTACGCCGCGCGGCCGCCCGGGCCGTCCACCGGCCCTCGTGCCGGCTGATCCGGATCGGGTGGCCGAAGGTCACGCTGATCAGCTCGGTGGTCATCACCTCGTCCACCGGCCCGGCCGCCACGCACTCCCCGTCCCGCAGCAGCAGGGCGTGGGTGGTGCTCTCCGGCAGCTCCTCCAGGTGGTGGGTGACCAGCACACTGGCCAGCTCCGGGTGCTGGTGGCGCAGCAGGTCCAGACTGTCCAGCAGCAGCTCGCGGGCGGTCAGGTCCAGCCCGGTGGCGGGCTCGTCGAGCAGCAGCAGGCGGGGGCTCGGCATCAGCGCGCGGGCGATCAGGGCCCGGCCGCGCTCGCCCTGGGACAGGGTGGTCCACGCCGACTCGGCGATCGCGCCCATGCCGAGCGTCTCGATCAGCTGCTCGGCCCGCTCCAGCACCTCGGGGCCGGGCTTGCGGTGCAACTCCGGCTCGATGGTGTTGGTGTGCCCGGTGAGCACCACCTCGCGCACGCTCAGCGGCGAGCGCAGCGGGTGCCGGGGGTTGACGTGTCCGAGGTGGGCGCGCAGCTCGCGGATGTCCACCCGGCCGAGCCGGCGGCCGAGCACGTCCACCTCGCCCCGGGTGGGGTGGGAGACCGCGCCGAGCAGGGCGAGCAGGGTCGACTTCCCGGCGCCGTTGGGGCCGAGCAGCGCCCAGTGCTCGCCCGGCTCGATGGCGAGGGTGATCCCGCGCAGCAGGTGGCGGCCGTCGCGTACGACGTCCACGTCCTGGGTGCGCAGCAGCGGGCCGTCGAAGGACGGGACGGACGAGCTCATGGGGGCGGACCTCCGAGGTGCGGCGCCGGACAGGGCGCGGGCGAAGCGCCGTACCTGACGGGCCGGCGCCGACCGTCTGCGTGCAGAGTACAACCGTCACCGCACGCGGGTCCGGGCCGTCCGAGGAGTGGACGCTCCAGAACCCTGTCACCCTGCGGGAGTTGGGAGGATGATCTGGGCATTCGGAGGGGACGAGGGGAGCGCCGATGCCGACCGACGGGGAAGCGGCCGAGGACCGGGCGGCCGACACGCTGCACGGGCTGGTCGAACTGCGGGCCGGGCAGGCACCGCAGGCGGTGGCCGTCCGCTGCGGCGATGCCGAGCTGACGTACGGGGAACTGGACGCGCGGGCCGACGCCCTGGCCCGCCACCTGGCGGCGCGCGGCCTGGCCCCCGGCGGCCGGGCGGCGGTGGCCCTGGGCCGCGGCACGCAGGTGTACGTCGCGCTGCTCGCGGTGCTGAAGGCGGGCGCCGCGTACGTGCCGCTGGAGCCGAGCGCGCCGGACGCGCTGCTGCGGCACATCCTGACCGACGCCGCCCCGAACCTGGTGGTGACCGAGGAGAGCCACCGGGTGCGGCTCGCCGACGCGGGCCCGGCGCGGATCGTCTGCCTGGACACGGCCGACCTCACCGAAGAGCCGTCCGACCCACCGGGGGCGCCCGCCGGCCCGACGGACCTCGCCTGCGTCCTCTACACCTCGGGCTCCACCGGCCTGCCCGCCGGGGCCCTGGTCGAGCACCGCAACCTGCTGTCCGCGTACCGGGGTTGGCACGAGGTGTACGGGCTGTCCCCGGCGGACCGGATCCTGCAGACGTCGAGCCTGGAGTTCGACGTCTTCACCGCCGACTGGGTCCGCGCGCTGGGCTCCGGCGCCACCCTGGTGGTCGCCCCGCGCAACCTCACCCTGGACCGCCGGCGGTGACGGCCGCTCGGCGGTGACGGCCTGCGCTGACGACCGGTCAGCGCAGCGCCTCGAACATCCCGGCCAGCCCGTGGTGCGCGGCCGTGAGCAGCGCCTGCGCGGCGTCCAGCGCCTCGGTGCTCGGCCCGGCGAGAGCGAGGCCGACGGCGGGCTCCGGGTCGTGGCCCGCCGTCGGGATCAGCGGCAGGAGGGTGACGTCGAGCCGGGCGCAGCGCGGCCGCAGCCGGTCGAGGTGGTCGTGCAGCGCGCCCGGGGCGAGCCGGGCGCCGAGCGGCATCGTGTCCAGGGTGCGGACGAGGTGGCCCGGGCCCCGCACCTGGTCGAGGCGGGCCCGCAGCATGAAGGCCACGGCCGGGCCGGTGAGCCGCAGGTTGATCTCGGTGGGGGCGAGCCGGCGCCGCCGGTCGGTGACGAAGTCCACGTCGTACCAGCCTCGGTAGCCCTCGGCGGCCAGCCGCTCCCCCACCGCGAGGGCGAACCGGCGGGCCGTCGCGGCGGCGCCCCGGGGCACCGCGTCGGGGCCGACGGTGACGCCCTGGTAGCGGGTGCCGGTGACGCGCATGTCGCCGGCGCCCACCGGGTGCACGGCTCCGTCGGGGCCGACCAGCGCGTCGTAGGTGAGGTCGCGCAGCCGGGCGGCCGGGCCCGGGTCGACGTGCTCCTCCAGCAGCAGGCCGCCCTGGGCGGGCAGGAGTTCGGAGCGGACCAGGCGCCGCAGCAGAGCCCGGCCGCCGCCGGCGGCGAACAGGTCGGCCGGCTCCACCACGACGGTGCCGTAGCCGCCGACGCCGTGCGGGCTCTTCAGCACGGTGGTCAGCCCCCGGGCGGCGCGGGCGGTCAGCCGGCGGGCCGCCCGGCCCCGGCCGGCCGGGCGTTCCTGCCGGGGGACGACGACGCCCGGGTGGTCGGGGGCGAGTTCGGCGAACAGGTCGTGGGCCGCCGCCTTGGACTCGTAGCGGTGCACCGCGGCCAGTTCGGGGCCCTCGCCCTGGGCGGCGGTGCGGCCCCAGGTGACCACCGGCCGGCCGAGGGCGGCGATCCGCGCGGCCAGGGCCGGCCGTTCGGCGAGCGCCCGGGCGACCGTCCGCTCGGGCGCGACGCCGCCGTGCACCTCGACCGGGCCCCACTCCAGCTCCCGGGCCAGCCAGTCGGTCCACTCCGGGCCGACCTCGGCGGGCAGCACCAGCAGTGCCGGTTCGGGGCTGTAGCAGGTGGCCAGGCAGGCGTAGTGGTGTGCCTGCCGCAGCCGTCGGGCGCGCTGGGCGGCGTCCATGCCCGGGGCGAAGAACTGCTCGTTGAAGTCCGCGACGTTGCCCACGTGGACAGCCGCCCGACCGCCGGTCCAGGCCCCCACCCATCCGTCCATGGGGGCGAGCCTAGGGCCTCGTCAGGTCGTGCGTCATGCGTCGGAACGCGATCGGCCATATGCGGCACGGGTGTTGATTTCTGCTCACTTTTGATTTGAACAGGACACAACTTGGCAAAGATATGACCATTCCTCTAGCTCTACCTGACTGATCGCCGTCAATGTCGGTCGCAGCTCTTTTCCCTGCAGCTACCCCGACTGGAGTCCGAGTGAGCCCCACCTCCTCCTCCCGCCGCCCCCTCGCGGCCGGAGCCATCGCGGTCGTCGCCGCCCTCGTCGCCGTCGCCGTCCCCACCGGCACGGCCTCCGCCGCCCCCGGCATGCGCGAGGCCGCGATATCCCAGGCCCGCGCCAACGTCACCCACAACGCGGGGGTGTTCGGCTTCGGCGCCGGCCAGGACCTCGTGGTCAAGGACGTCGTCCTCGACGCCGACGGCACCCAGCACGTCCGCTTCGACCGCACCTACCAGGGCCTGCCGGTGGTCGGCGGTGACCTGGTCGTCCACCAGGACGCCCGCGGCCGGCTCAAGGACTCCTCCCGCGCGGCCGCCCACGACGCCGCCGTCGGGTCCACCGTCCCGAAGGTGCCCGCGCAGGCCGGCGCCTCCGCCGCGCTCACGGCCGCCCCCGGCGTCCAGGACGCCACCAGCACGCCCGAACTGGTCGTCTGGGCCGCCGACGGCACGCCCCGGCTCGCCTGGCGCACCACCGTCGAGGGCACCGGCGAGCACGGCCAGCCGGCCGGCAAGGTGGTCGTCACCGACGCCACCACCGGCGAGCAGATCGAGACCTACGACGCCGAGCACCAGGCCTCCGGCACCGGCCACTCCGAGTACACCGGCGACATCACGATCGACACCACCGCCCAGAGCGGCGGCGGCTACACCCTCAAGGACTCGGTCCGCGGCCACGTCACCAAGGACGCCAACAACGTCGCGGCGAGCGCGCTCAAGGCCGGCTCCGGCACCGCGTTCACCAGCACCACCAACGTCTGGGGCGACGGGAAGAAGTTCTCCACCGACCGCTCCACCGCCGCCGTCGACGCCCACGCCAACACCGCCTGGACGTACGACTACTACAAGAACACCTTCGGCCGGAACGGCATCAAGAACGACGGCAAGGGCGCCACCGTCTTCGTCCACGTCGGCACCAACTGGGACAACGCCCAGTGGTCCGACAGCTGCTTCTGCATGATGACCGGCGACGGCGACGGCAGCACCGACCCCGAGCAGGTCGACCTCGACACCATGGGCCACGAGATGACCCACGGCGTCACCAGCGCCACCGCCAACCTGCGCTACAGCGGCGAGTCCGGCGGCCTCAACGAGTCCACCAGCGACATCTTCGGCACCATGGTGGAGTGGTACGCCAACAACAAGGTGGACACCCCCGACTACCTGTTCAGCGACCAGTCCACCCCGCCGTGGCTGCGCCGCTTCGACAAGCCCTCGCTCGACGGCCGGTCGGCGGACTGCTGGAGCAGCTCGGTCGGCAAGCTCGACGTGCACAACTCCTCGGGCGTCGGCAACCACTGGTTCTACCTGGCCAGCGAGGGCAGCGGCAGCAAGACCATCAACGGCTACACCTACAACAGCCCCACCTGCAACAACTCCACGGTGGCCGGCATCGGCAACCAGAAGGTCGCCAAGATCTGGTACCGCGCGCTGACCGTCTACATGACCTCCACCACCACCTACAAGGGCGCCCGCACCGCCTCCCTGAGCGCGGCCAAGGACCTGTACGGCCTCAACAGCACCGAGTACAAGGCCGTCGCGGCGGCCTGGAGCGGCGTCAACGTCAACTGACGCGCACGGTCCGGCGCGGCGGCCCAGGCGACCTGGGCCGCCGCGCCCCCGGACCTCGCGCCCCCGGACCCCGCTCAGCCGGACGGGGCGGGGGCGGTGCCGGTCAGCAGGGCCTCGCGGACGAGTTGGACGGGGTGCCAGGCGTGGCGCTCCGTCCCGTGGAAGATCTGCTGGCGGCAGGACGCGCCGGTGGCGACGATCACGGTGTCCTCGGGTTCGGCGTTGACGGCGGGGAAGAGCCGGTCGTTCCCCACCGTCATGGACACCTCGTAGTGCTCGCTCTCGAAACCGAAGGAGCCCGCCATCCCGCAGCAGCCGGCGTCCAGTTCGACCACCTCGACGCCGGGGATCCGGTTCAGCAGGGCGATGGTGGCGGCCGTACCGACCTCGGCCTTCTGGTGGCAGTGGCCGTGGTAGAGCAGTCGGCGACCGGCCGGCCAGGCCTCGGGGCTCAGGCGGAGGCGTCCGGCGTCGATCGCCTCGGTGAGCAGTTCCTCCACCTGCCGGACCCGGCCCGCGAGATCCTTGACCACCGGGTCGTCCGGGTGCAGGGCCAGGTGCTCGTCCCGCAGCGTCATCAGGCAGGACGGCTCGCAGCCGGTGACCGGTGAGTCCGGGGCCGCCGTCGCGGCGATGGCCCGGGCGAAGTCGGCCGACTGCCGCTTGGCGTCGTCCAGCAGTCCCTTGGACAGGCTCGCGCGACCGCAGCAGCCCTGCGCCGCCAGCCGGACCCGCCAGCCGGCCAGTTCCAGCAGTTCGACGGCGGCGCGGCCGATGGCCGGCTCGGTGAAGGTGGTGAAGGAGTCGGCCAGGAAGGTCACCTCACCGAGGGGGGCCGACGGGGCCGCGCCCTCGTGCTGCCGGAACCACCGCAGCAGGTTGTCCCGCGCGAAGGCCGGCAGCGGCCTGGCAGCGGTGATCCCCAACCTCCGTTCCAGCAGTCGGCGGACGAGCCGGCTGCGCCCCGGGAGGTTGGAGAGCGGCGCGGTGGCCGAGCCGAGCCGGTTGAGCAGGCGGATGGCGCCGAACACCCGGGATCTGAGCGGCACCCCGTGCAGGTCGTGGTGGTGGGAGAGGGTTTCGGCCTTGAGCGTGGCCATGTCGACGCCGAGCGGGCACTCGCTCTTGCACGCCTTGCACATCAGGCAGAGGTCGAGGATCCCGTGCAGGCGCTCGTCTCCCAGCGCCTGCCGGGGGTCCGGCTCGGAGAGCGCCTTCACCAGGGCGTTGGCGCGGCCGCGGGTGGAGTGCTCCTCCTCCCGGGTGGCCATGTAGGAGGGGCACATCGTGCCGGTGGCGCTCTTGCGGCACAGCCCGATGTTCATGCACCGGTCGGCCGCCCCGCGCATGCCGCCGAGGACCTCGAAGGCGAGCCGGGTGCGCAGTTCGGGCGCGGGCGGCAGGGCCCGGTCCCGCAGGTGGTCCGTCATCGCGGGGGCGTCGACGATCTTGCCGGGATTGAAGAGGTTCCGGGGGTCGAAGAGCCGCTTCGTACCGCGCATCGCCTCGTAGAGGTCCCGCCCGAAGAGCAGCGGATTGAACTCGCTGCGGGCCAGGCCGTCGCCGTGCTCGCTGGAGTTGACACCGCCGTACTCGGTGACCAGGTCCCGGATCTCCTCCGCGACCGCCCGCATGGTCGTCACCTGGGCGGGGTCGGTCAGGTCCACGAAGGGGCGGATGTGCAGGCAGCCGACCGAGCAGTGCCCGTAGAAGCCGGCCGACAGGCCGTGCCGGTCCAGCACCTCCTGGAAGCGGCGGGTGTAGTCGACGAGGTGGACCGGGTCGACGGCGGTGTCCTCGACGAAGGCGAGCGGACGGCGGGTGCCCTCGCCGGCGGCCATCAGCAGGCCCAGGCCGGCCGAGCGGACCTTGAGCAGGGCCTCCTGCTGCTTCGCGGTCACCGCGTGCAGGGTGTGGTAGCCGTGGCCGTGCCGGGCCCACCGGGCGGTGAGCCGCTGGAGCCGGCCGCGCAGTTCGCCCTCGTCGTCCCCGCTGAAGCTGACGAACAGCAGCGCCCCGGGATCGCCGGCCAGGATGCCGCCGAGCGGGGCGTACTCGATCTTCCGCCGGGAGAGTTCGAGGATCGTCCGGTCCATCAGCTCCACCGCGGCGGGTTCGCAGGCGAGGGCGTCCGCGGTCGCGTCGACGGCCCCGGCGACGGAGGTGAAGTGGCCGACGGCGATGACCGTGTGCGCGGGCCTGGGCACCAGGTCGACCAGGGCCCTGGTGGCGATGACGAGGGTGCCCTCCGAGCCGACGACGAACTTCGCGAGGTCGAAGGGGGCGTCCACCGCGCCCTCCGCGCCCTCGGCGCCCTCGCGGACGAGCCGTTCCAGGCGGTACCCGCCGGAGCGGCGCCAGAACTCCGGTGTTCCCTCGGCGATGGCCCGGGCGTTGGCCCGGACGATCCGCGGGAGTTCGCGGTAGACGGCACCTTCGAGGGTCGGCAGGGCGGCCCGGCGGCGGTGCTCCGCCGCGTCGACCGGGGCGAGGTGGGCCCGACTGGCGTCGGAGAGCACGACGTCGAGCTCCCGGACGTGGTCGATGGTCATCCCGTGGCGCAGCGACCCGCTGCCGCCCGAGTTGTTGCCGATCATGCCACCGATGGTGGCCCGGTTGGCGGTGGAGGTGTCGGGGCCGAACACCAGGCCCGACGGCGCCGCCGCACGGTTCAGTTGGGCCTGGACGACGCCGGGTTCCACCAGGGCGGTGCGGGCCTCGGGGTCCAGTTCCACGATGCGGTTCAGGTGGCGGGACAGGTCCAGGACCAGCCCGGGCCCCACAGTCTGCCCCGCCAGGCTGGTGCCCGCGCCGCGCGGCACCAGCGGTACGCCGTGTTCGGCCGCCGCGGCGACCGCGGCCTGGACGTCGTCGGCGTGCCGGGGCAGGACCACGCCGACCGGGGTGATCGCGTACATGCTCGCGTCCCGGGAGTACAGGTGCCGGGTGTAGTCGTCGAAGCGGACCTCGCCGTCGAGGTCGCGGCGGAGCCGGTGCTCCAGCGCGCGGGTGTCGCCGTGGCGGGTGCCGCTCTCGGGTCGGGCGGCGCGCTCGGGGCCGCGGCCGGCCGTCGAGGCGTCGGAACTGCTCGCTGTCATGTCCGGTTGACTCCTGTGTCTGGGGGTGCCGGGGCGTTCACGGGCGGCGGAGCACGTCGAGCGCCGCACCGAGGCCGGCCGGGTCGATCGGCACCCCGGCGAGTTCCAGGCCCAGCTGCACCCCGGCGAGGGTGCCGATGAGGGTCAGGTCGTTGAGGTGGCCGAGGTGGCCGATCCGGAAGACCCGGCCGGCGAGCCTGCCCAGACCGGCGCCGAGCGACATGTCGAAGCGCTCCAGGACGAGTTCGCGGAACCGGTCGGCGTCGTGGCCCTCCGGCAGCAGGACCGCAGTGAGCGAGCCGGAGTACTCGCGTTCGTCCGCGCACAGGACCTCCAGGCCCCAGCCGTGGACGGCGGCCCGGGTGGCGGCGGCGTGCCGGGCGTGCCGGGCGTGGACGTTGTCGTGGCCCTCGGCGTCGAGGATCCGCAGGGCCTCGTCCAGGCCGTAGAGCAGGTTGATGGCGGGGGTGTAGGGGAAGGCACCGTTCCGGTTCGCCTCGATGACCGGCGCCCAGCTCCAGAACGACTTGGGCAGCCCGGCGGTGCGCGAAGCGACCAGCGCCTTGCGGCTGACCGCGTTGAACCCCAGCCCGGGCGGCAGCATCAGGCCCTTCTGCGAGCCGGACACCGTGACGTCGACGCCCCACTCGTCGTGGCGGTAGTCGAGGCAGCCGAGCGAGGACACCGCGTCGACCAGCAGCAGCGCCGGGTGGCCCGCCTCGTCCAGGGCCCGGCGCAGTTCCGCGATCCGGCTGGTCACGCCGGTGGAGGTCTCGTTGTGGACGACGCACACCGCCTTGATCGTCCGGTCGGCGTCCTCGGCGAGTCGCTGCGCGAGCACCTCGGGATCGGCACCGTGGCGCCAGTCCCCGGGGACCAGATCCACCTGGAGGCCGAGGTCCTGGGCCATCTCCCGCCAGAGCGCGGCGAACTGTCCGGTCTCGAAGCAGAGCACCCGGTCGCCGGGGCTGAGGGTGTTGACCAGGGCGGCCTCCCAGGCGCCGGTCCCCGAGGCGGGGTAGATCACGACCGGGCCCGAGGTGCCGAACACCGGCCCGATCGACTTGAGCAGACGCAGCGTCAGTGCCGCGAACTCGGGCCCCCGGTGGTCGGTCGTGGGCGCCGCGATCGCCCGCAGCACGGGGTCGGGGACGTTGGTGGGGCCCGGGATCTGGAGGAAGTGGCGGCCGGTACGGAAGGACATACGCGTCGAACCCCCTTAAGGGTTGTGCCGTCTGACGGCACGTCGTATCGTGGAGCGGCATAGTGGAGCGTAGGCGCCACCTTCGAAGGGGGTCAAGGATGCAGAACGTGCTCAACGCGCTGCGGGTACTGGAGGAGGTCGCCGCGCGCCAGCCGATCGGCGTCGCGGAGCTGGCGCGGGCCATGGACCTACCGAAGAGCTCCGTGCAGCGGGCGCTGCTCACCCTGCACACGGCGGGGTGGCTGCGCCAGGCCGGCGGGGCACCCACCCGGTGGCTGGTCACCGCCAAGGCGCTGCAGGTCGGCCGGCAGGCCACCGGTGAACTGGGCCTGCGCGACGCCGCCGTGCCGGTGATGGAGGAACTGCGCCGGCAGACCGGCGAAACGGTCCACCTGGCCGTGCCGGAGGGCGGCCGGGTGATCCTGGTGGAGCGGCTGGAGACCAGCCAGCCGGTGCGGATCGTCCTTCCGCTCGGGCAGGACCTGCCCGCCCACGCCTCCGCCAACGGCAAGGCGGTGCTCGCCGCGAGCCCCGCCGAGGCGCTGGAGAGCTATCTCGCCGAGGGGCTGGCCCGGTACACCGACACGACGATCGTCGAACCACGGCGGCTGCTGGACGAGTTGGCGGAGGTCCGGCGCCGGGGCTACGCGACCAACAGCGGCGAGTGGCGCTCCGACGTCTCAGCGGTCGCCGCGGCGGTCATCGGGGGCCTCGGGCTGCCGGTAGCGAGCATCAGCGTCAACGTCCCCGCCAGCCGGGCCACCGACGAGTCGCGGGCGGAGCACGGAACCCTGGTCAACGCGGCGGCGAAGCGGCTCGGCGTCGTGCTCGGAGCGCGCGGGTGACGGCGAACTCGGCTTCCCCCACGCCTTCCTGACGATACGTCAGAACCGGCACTCCCGATCCTGAGCCCGCACCCCGCCCCCTTGACGGCGGTATCGGCGCATCCCATGCTTGGCGCCTGATGGAACTCGGGTTCCATGATGCGAAAACGTGCGTGCGCCGATCGTCCGTACCCGGGTGGATCGAGCGTTCTCGCCGTCGCGGTCATCGCCGACTGGAGAAAGCGAGACCCACCCGTGTATCGCCAAGTCCCAGACCCGCTCGGACACCCCGCTCTCGCCGCCCTGCTCGCGGCGACCCCCCTCCTCGTCCTCCTGGTCCTGCTCGGCCTGGTGCGACTGAAGTCGCACTGGGCCGCCCTCGCCGGGCTCGCCACCGCCTTCCTGATCGCCACCGCCGGCTACGGCATGCCGCTCGGCCAGGCCGCCGACGGCGCACTGGAGGGAGCCGCCTTCGGACTGTTCCCGATCGTGTGGATCATCCTCGGCGCGGTGTGGATCAACCGCCTCCAACGCGCCTCCGGACACTTCGACGTCATCGGAAGGACCTTCTCGTCCCTCTCCGGCGACATCCGGATCCAGGCCGTGCTGATCGCCTTCTGCTTCGGGGCGATGATCGAGTCCCTCTCGGGATTCGGCACCCCCATCGCGGTCACCTCGCTCATCCTGCTCGGCCTGGGACTGGACCCCCTGAAGGCCGCCGCCGTCGCGGCCTTCGCCAACACGGCGCCGGCGGCCTTCGGTTCGGTGGGCAATCCGATCCAGACCCTGGCCAAGGTCACCTCCCTCCCCGGGGCCGACCTCGGCGCCATGGTCGGCCGCCAGTCCGCCGTCATCGCGGCCCTGGTGCCGTTCGTCCTGCTGCTCCTCCTCGACGGGCGCCGGGGGCTCCGGGAGGTGTGGCCGGTGGCCCTGGCCGCCGGAACCGGCTTCGCCGTCGGCCAGTTCCTCTGCTCGAACTACCTCACCTACCAACTCACCGACCTGGTGGCCTCGCTCACCTCGCTCGCCTCGGTCATCGTGCTGCTCAGGATCCGGGCGCGACGGAACGGCCCTGCCGCCGAAACGCGGCCCCGCGTGGAGCGCGCCCCCCGCCGGGACACCCTGCTGGCCTTCCTCCCGTACGCGATCATCACCGCGCTGTTCGCCCTGGTGTCCTACGGCGGGCCCGTCGCCGGCTTCGTGAAGGACCAGGACGTCTCCTTCCCCTGGCCCGGGCTCCACGTGACCAGCCCGAGCGGCCGACCCGTGGCGGTCACCACCTTCGACTTCGGCTGGCTCGGCGCGGCCGGGACCCTGCTCCTCGCCACCGGCGTCCTGACCGCGCTCATCCTGCGGGTGCCGGTACGGCGGGCACTGCGCTGTTACCTGGACGCGCTGCACCAGATCCGCTGGGCGGCCCTGACCATCGCCTGCGTCCTCGCCCTCTCCTACCTGATGAACCTCTCCGGGATGGCCGTCTCCATCGGCACCTGGCTGGCGGGCCTCGGCGGTGCCTTCGCCCTGTTCTCCGGCTTCACCGGCTGGTTCGGCGTGGCCCTCACCGGATCCGACACCTCCTCCAACGCGCTCTTCGGTGCGATGCAGGTCTCCGCCGCCCAGCACATCGGACTGTCCCCCCTCCTGGCCGCCGCGACCACCAGCACCGGCGGCGTCCAGGGCAAGGCCGTCGCGATGCAGAACCTGGTCATCGCCGCCAGCGCGGTCGGGACGTACGGGCGGGAGGGGGAGGTCCTCCGCAAGATCATCGGCTGGAGCCTGGCCGTCCTGGCCGTCCTCTGCCTCCTCGCCTGGCTCCAGTCCACCCCGGTCCTCGGCTGGATGGTGCCGTGAACGAGTCGCCGCCGCGCCGACCGGGCCGGTCGGCGCGGTGGCCCGGCTCGGCGGATCGGCCCAGGCCAGGGGTCAGCCCAGCCCGGGGTCAGCCCAGGCCGGGGGTCAGCCCAGGCGGCGGATCGGCTCGCCGGCCAGGTAGGCCGCGATGTCCTCGACCGCCTCGCCGTAGTAGCGGCGGTAGTTGTCGCGCGACACGTACCCCAGGTGCGGGGTGGCCAGCAGCCGGGGCGCGGTGCGCAGCGGGTGCTCGGCGGGCAGCGGCTCGACGTCGAAGACGTCCACGGCGGCGCCCGCGATCCAGCTCCCGGTGAGCGCGGCCAGCAGTGCGTCCTGGTCGACGATCGCCGCCCGGGAGGTGTTCACCAGGTACGCCTCGGGCTTCATCAGCGCGAGTTCGGCCTCGCCGAGCAGCCCCCGGGTGCGCTCGCCCAGGGCGAGGTGGATCGAGACGAAGTCGGCGCCGCTCAACAGCTCCTCCTTGCCGGCGGCCCGGCGCACGCCGACCTCGGCGGCCCGCTCGTCCGTGAGGTTCTGGCTCCAGGCCAGCACGTCCATGCCGAAGGCCAGTCCGACCCGGGCGACCAGGCCGCCGATCCTCCCCAGGCCCAGCAGCCCGAGCACCCGCCCGTGCAGGTCGGCGCCGACGGTGCTCTGCCAGGGACCGCCCTCGCGCAGCGCCGTGCTCTCCGGCACGATGCCGCGGGCCAGGCCGAGCAGCAGCGCCCAGGTCAGCTCGACCGGCGGGGTGGAGGAGCTGGCCGTCCCGCAGACCGTCACGCCGTGCGCCTCGGCGGCCGCGTAGTCGATCACCGAGTTCCGCATGCCCGAGGCGACCAGCAGCCTGAGCCTCGGCAGCCGGGCGAACAGCGAGGCCGGGAACGGCACCCGCTCGCGCAGGGTCACGACGAAGTCGAAGTCGGCCAGCGCGGCGGCGAGTTCGTCCTCCGACCCGAAGTGCTCGGAGAAGGCGGTCACCGCCACCCGGTCGGAGACCGGCGACCAGTCGACGATGCTGGTGGCGACGCCCTGGAAGTCGTCGAGGACGGCGCAGCGAAGGGTCCGAAGTGTCATGCCCGCACTCTCCCAGACGCCGACCGGCGCCCGGCGTGCCAGGCCCGGTCCGAGCCGCGGGTCTGCGAGCTTGGCCCCGGGGGTGGACCACCGGCACCGGAGCACGGGGAGGCGCGCGATGGCCAAGCCCCGTCACGCCACGGCGGGCTGCCCGGTCGGCCTGGCCCTCGTCCCGGCGGCGAGCGCCAGGCCGAGCAGGCAGCCCGCCACCAGACCGGCGCCGTGGTTGTTCCGCAGCGCGCACAGGAACAGACCGGCCGCGGGGATGAGCAGCAGGTACCAGGTGCCCTTGAAGGTGAGGCCCAGGGTGTTCCCGCGCAGCAGGCAGGTGACGGCCAGGGCGCCGAGCAGGCCGCAGACGGCCACGGAGTCGCCGCCGCCGCGCGGCGACCAGCCGGCCAGGCTCACCACGTGGGCGAGGACGCCGCTGACGAGGAAGACGGCCAGGGTCCGCCACCACCCGAGGACCGACTCGGCGACGGCGCCGACCACGAGCAGGGCCGGCAGGTTCATCGCGATCTGCGTGATCCCGGAGGACTGCACCAGCAGGGCCGTCCCGGCCCGCCACCACTGCCCGTCGGACAGCGCTCCCGGCTGCCGCATCAGATCCTCGACCAGGGCGGGCACCGCGTACTGGAGCACGGCCATCACCGCCATCACCGCGAACAGTGTGAGGGTGGCCCGGGGCCGGCGCGCCAGGGCGCCCCGGACCACGGCGAGCACCTCGCCCGGCCCGGCGCCCGCCGGGGCTCCTGCTCCCGGGCCGGCTGCGGAGCCGACTCCCTGACCGACGTTGGAGCCGGCCAGTACCAGCGCCTGAAGTCCCACGCTGACCACCACGGCGGCGCTCGCGTACAACCCGATCTCGTGCGGCGACATCGCCGACCCCCGTTCACCCGACCCTGGGCGCTCCCGCCCCGTCGACGCGCCCCATCATCCCGGTCGGGCGGGGCCCCGGACCAGGGAAGGCGATCATGGACTCGGCATGACGGTTGTCACAGTCCCGCCAGGTCCGCCGTCATCTCCGCCCCCGTGGATTCCCCGGGGATTCACACATTCCCGAATCGCTGGCGGTCGGGGCAGTGCAGTGGCGATCATGACGGCATGACCTCCGACACCACCCCCGCCGCCGTCACCGCTGCCGCCGTCACCGCTGCCGCCTCCGGCAGTTGGACGCTCGGCGACCGCACCGTCCACCGGATCGGCCTCGGCACGATGCGCCTGCCGCAGACCGGCCGGGCGCTCGTCCCCGACGCCGTACCGCGCGACCGCGAGCAGGCCGTCCGGGTGCTGCGGCGCGCCGTCGAACTGGGCGTCAACCACCTCGACACCGCCGCCTTCTACTTCTCCCCGCTGCGCTCCGCCAACGAGCTGATCAACCGGGCGCTCGCGCCGTACGCCGACGACCTGGTGATCGCCACCAAGGTCGGCCCGGGCCGCGGGCTCGACGGCGAGTGGGTGGAGCACGCCCGCACCCCGGAGCGGCTGCGCGGCCAGGTCGAGCAGAACCTGCGCCAACTCGGCCGCGACCACCTCGACCTGGTGAACCTGCGGATCGTCGGCACCGACTCGATCGCCGAACGCTTCGGCGCCCTCGCCGAGTTGCGGCAGGCCGGGCTGATCCGCCACCTCGGCCTCTCCAACATCCACCCGCACCAGCTCGCCGAGGCGCAGGCCGTGGCGCCCGTCGTGTGCGTGCAGAACCCGTACGGCATCGGCGCCTCGCCCGAACAGGACGCCGTGCTGCGGCTCTGCGGCGAGCAGGGCATCGCCTTCGTCCCGTTCTACGCGATCGCCGGAGCCGGGCGGGAGTCCGGCACGGGCGGCGCCGAACCCGCCCAGGTCCGGGCGGTGGCGCAGGCGCGCGGGGTCGGCCCGGCCCAGGTCCGCCTCGCCTGGACGCTCCACCAGGGCCCGCACGTCCTGGCCATCCCCGGCACCGGCGACCTGGCGCACCTGGAGGACAACATCGCCGCCGGGGCGCTGCGCCTCTCCCTGGAGGAGTTGGCACTGCTCCAGGAGGCGCACACGGGCTGATCCGGAACCGGGCAGGGCCGCGACGGCGTCGATCCGGGACGAGCCCAGGATCACCGGCGAGCACGAGAGCACGCACGCCGACACGAACGAAGGAGTCCCGGAGCATGGCCGAGTCCGCCACCCGCTACCTCTACCTGACCCGCCACGGCGAGGCCGCGCCGGACGGCAGCGGGCTCACGGCCGACGGACGCCGACAGGCCGTCCTGCTCGGACGGCGGCTGGCGGACCGCCCCATCGCAGCCGTGCACCACGGACCGCTGCCCCGGGCCGCGCAGAGCGCCCGGCTGATCGCCGAGCAGTTGGGCGGCGGGCAGTTGGGCGGCGGCTGGCAGGCCGGCGCGGTCCCGACGGTCTGCGAGGAGGCCGGCGACTACGTGCCGTACGTCCCGGAGCGGCACGAACTGCCCGCCGACAGCGCCGACTACCTGCTGGACTTCCTCGCGCAGTCCACGGCGGAGGAGCGCGCCCGCGGCCCGGAGCTGGCGCGCCGGGCCGTCCAGCGGTTCACCGGTCCGGTGGCGGGCGGCGAGGACCGGCACGAACTGGTCGTCACCCACGCGTTCCTGATCGGCTGGCTGCTCCGGCACGCCCTCAGCGCCCCTGCCTGGCGCTGGCTCGGCCTCAACTCCTGCAACGCGGCGCTGACCGTCATCCGCTACACACCCGGCCGCCCCTCCTACGTGCTGCTCCACAACGACATGCGCCACCTGCCCGACGAGCTGTGCTGGACCGGCTTCCCGTCCGAGGCCCGGTGCTGAGGCCCGGCTTTGAGACGCGGTACTGAGGCCCGGTACTGAGGCCAGGCGCTGAGGCCCGTCGACAGGAATATGCAGACCGGTCTATTGTTTTCCGCATGGGAGTCAAGGGTGAGGAAACCCGGGCCCGGCTGATCGCCGGCACCCGGACGCTGATCGAGGCACAGGGCTACTTCGGGACCGGCCTCAACCAGATCGTGGCCGCGACGGGCGCACCGCGCGGCTCGCTCTACTTCCACTTCCCCGAGGGCAAGGACCAACTGGTCGCCGCCTCCCTCGTCCAGGCCGGACAGGAGGTCGAGGACCTGCTCGCCGCGCTGGCCGCCGAGGGCGCCGACAGCGGAGCGCTCACCGAGCGGCTCACGGAGGTCTTCGCCGAGCGACTGGCGGGCTCCGACTACACCAAGGGCTGCCCGATCGCGACCGTCGCCCTGGAGGTCGCCGGCACCAACGAGCCGCTGCGCGCCGTCTGCGCGGAGGTGTACGAGAGCTGGCAGCGCGTGCTGGCCGGCCGGCTGGAGGCCGAGGGCTTCCAGCCGGCCGAGGCCGCGACGGCGGCCGGGCAGGCACTGGCGCTGATGGAGGGCGCGGTCCTGCTCGCGTCGGTCCGGCGCAGCCGCGAGCCGCTGGACCACGCGCTGCACGCCGTCCGCCACCTGCTCTGCGCCAAGCCGGCCGCCCGCACCGCGTAGGGCGTCGCGGGCGGAGCCGCCGCCGACCGGTGCGCGGCTCCGCCCCTTCCGACCCTCCCGATTCCTTGTGCCCGAATCTCCCGTGCCCGAAGTCTCCTCGCGCCCAAAAAATATGCAGACCGGTCTACAGATTCCAGCTCCAGGAGTTGCCCCATGCCGCCCCTCCCGCCATCGCCCCGCACCCTCGTCCTCGGCGCCACCGGCTTCCTCGGCCGCTGGCTCGTCCTCGAACTCCTCACCCGCGGCGAGCCCGTGGCCGCCGCCGTGCGCGGCGTCGGCCGCGACACCGAACTACGCCGCTGGCTGCGCACCCACGACGCCGACGACACCGCGCTGACCACCGTCGCCGCCGACCTCACCCGCCCCGGCCTCGGCCTCTCCCCCGAGGACGACGCCCGGCTCACCGAGGTCCGCGACGTCCACAACCTCGCCGCCCGCTACCAGTTCGGCCTCACCCGCGCCCAGGCCGAACCCGCCAACGTCCACGGCGCCCTGCACGCCCTCCACTGGTCCGCCACCCGGCCCCGGCTGCGCCGCCTGGTCCACCTCTCCGGCTACCGCGTCGGCCGCGACCCGCAGCCGCTGTACCCGCCCAGTCCCCGCGCCACCACCGCCGCCTACGCGTGCCTCGGCGCGTACGAGGCCTCCAAGCTGCTCGGCGACGCCGCCGTCCGGGTCACCGCACCCCGACTCGGCGTCCCGCTCACCACCGTCAACCCCAGCAGCGTCATCGGCCACTCGCGGACCGGCGAGGCCGGCCAGTACCTCGGCCTGGCCCAGCTCGTCCGCCAGTTGCACCGCGGCCGCCTGCCGCTGCTGCCCGGCACCCGCCGCACCTTCCTGCCCGTGGTCACCGTCGACCACCTGGCCCGCTTCCTCGCCGCCGTCCCCGCGCACGACAGCGCCACCACCCCCGCCCCCGACGGCTCCGCCCTGATGGCCCACACCGTCCTCGACCCCGCCACCCCCGTGCTCCCGGACCTGATCGCGCTCATCGCCGCCCACCTCGGCGTCCGCCCGCCCCGCGGCCTGGTCCCCGTCGCCATCGTCCGCCGCCTCCCCCGCGCCCTCACCGGCGCCGACCCGGAGACCCTCGGCTTCCTCTCCGAGGACCGCTACGACACCACCTCCGCCGACCACCTCGCCACCGCCGCCGGCCTCGTCCACCCGCCCCTCGCCCCGGCCCTCCGGCGCTGGGCCGACCGGCTGGTCGCCGAGGACTTCGGCGCCCCGCCCCGGTGAACCACGGCGCGCCGTGCGGGTCCATGACGAGCGCGAAGCGGCCCGGCTGGCCGTCCGGCCAGCCGGTGGCGAACTGCCGCTGTCAGCCTTGGGGTGAGACTCCATCCGGAAGGCGCCCGTGAGCAGGATCCACCGTCAGCCCCCGTGCACCGGCAGGGTCCGAAGGAAGTCGTCGAGGAGCTCGTTGAAGGCGTCCGGGCGTTCCATGTTGGGGTAGTGGCCGGTGCCGTCGACCGTCGCCGTACGGCCGTCGGCGACGCTGCGGACGAGGCGTTCGGCCATGCCGAGGTGGTCGTCGGAGTCGATCCCGCCGTTGATGGCCAGCACCGGGACGCCGATCTTCGCCGCCCGCGCCCAAGTGTCGGTGACGGGCACCTGGTGGTCGGGTTCGGTGGGGGTGTGCTTGGCGAGGGTTCGCCGGGTCATGTCCTTCAACGTGCGCACGATGTCCGGGTCGACGTCGTCGAGGGTGCGGTGCGGGCCGGCCGCGAGCCGGGTGAACGCCGTGATCCAGCCTTCGAGGTCGCCCGCGGCCATGGCGCGGGCCTCCTCGGCCTCGATCTCGCCGAGCCACGGGTCCTTGAACTCGGGTTCGCTGGTGCCGACGCCGCTGACGACCAACGCCTCGACCACGTCCGGGTGTTCGAGCGCGGTGTCGACGGCGATGGCGCCGCCCATCGACAGCCCGACGAGGATCGCGGGGCCGGTGCCGAGGTGGCGCAGCAGGGCCGCGAGGTCGTCGGTGTGCCGGAACGGGCCGGTCGCGTTGGAGGATTCGCCGTGGCCGCGGGCGTCCGGCGCGATCACCCGGTAGTCGGCCGCGAAGGCGGCGATCTGGTCGCTCCACATGCGGTGGTCGAGCAGGCCGCCGTGCACCAGCACCAGGGGTCGGCCCGACCCGATGTCACGGTAGGCGAGGTGGCTGCGGCCGTCGTCGAACGAGAACACGTCGGATGCGTCAGTCATGACAACCAAGTTGTCATCCCCCGCGAGGATTGGCAACCCAGGTGCCATGATGACGGGGTGACCGATACCGATGCCCCGCTCCCGCCCGACGTCCTCGCCCACCGGCTCATGGACGTGTTCGACCTGGTCGGCCCGCTGTACCGGCGGGTGCTCCGCAAGGTGGAACTCGCGGCTCCCATCGAGGGGCTGTCCGTCGGCGTGCGCGCCGTGCTGCTCCTGCTCGCGGAGCACGGGCCCATGACCGTCCCTCAGATGGGCCGCGCACAAGCGCTGAGCAGGCAGTTCGTGCAACGCATGGTCAACGACGCGGTAGCCCTGGACCTGGTCGAGATCACCCCGAACCCCGCCCACCAGCGGTCCTCGCTGATCCGGCTGACCGACCACGGCAGGGCCGCCGTCTCCGCCGCGAGCGCCCGCGAGCACGCCCTGCTCCGCCAGGTCGGCGGCGAGCTGACCGACGCCGACCTGACCGCCTGCGTACACGTCCTCACGCAGATGCTCGAACTCTTCGACAACGTCGACGTGAACTGACCCCCGTACCGCGTAGGCGCGGCCCGGACCGCAGGAGAGCGGCCTACCCGAAGACCAGGCTCGTCCAGCGGACCCCGGACCGGCCGTGCAGGTCGCCGCGTTCGGCGCGGTGGAGCAGTCGCAGGCCCCGGGCGGCGGCGAGCGCGACGGTCTCCTCGGGCGGGACGTCGAACATCCGGCGGCCCGGCGGGACGGGGCCGTGGCGCAGGGTCAGGGCGAGGCGCCCGCCCGGGGCCAGCAGCCGACCGAGGGCGGCCATCGCCAACGGCCGCTCGGCGGGGGCGAGATGCATCCAGACGGCGGTCAGCAGGACCAGGTCGAAGCGTTCGGCGCCGGCGCTCAGCCGCGGCAGCTCGGGCAGCGCGTCGGCGACCCAGCGCACGCCGGAGCCCACGTGCAACCGCTCGGCGACGGAACGGAGTTCGGCGGTCGGCTCGACGGCCACCACCGGATGGCCGAGGGCGGCGAGGGCGGCCGCGTCGCGCCCGGTGCCGGCCCCCACGTCGAGGACGGCGGCGGGCGGGGGCGGGTAGCTGTGCAGCAGGTCCGCGTGGACCTCGGCGAAGGTCACGCTCTCGTACTGGACGGCGAGTTCCTCCGCCGCCTCGGCGTAACCGGCGGTGCTCGAAAGCCCGTCCATCCCTTTCACGTCCTCCACCCCGCCCACCCCTTTCACGTCCTCCACCCCGCCCAACTCGTCCACCCCGATCATGCCTTCCGGTCCCGGACGGCCACCGCGTCACCGGCCGCCGCCGCGTGGGCGAAGAAGTCCCGCAGCTCCCGCAGGTCGGCGACCACCCGGGACGCCCAGGTCTCGGACCACGGCGTCGGGTACCCGAGGCGCGCGACCGTCCGGGCCAGCACGGTGTCCTGCTGGCGCACGAGTTCGCCGAGCGCCGAGTCGCGCAGGAAGGTGAAGGCGGCCGCGACCTGCGCGGGGCTCAGCACCAGCGGATCGGTCTGCGCGGCGTCGGGTTCACGGCGCTCGCCGCCGTACACGGGCAGGCGGGCGGCCGGGTCGGGGTGCAGGCCGTTCTCGGTGAGGGCCAGTTCCATCAGCCGGGCGGTGCTCCGCACGCCCAGGAGGAGCCCGGCGGAGGCCAGCTGGTCGTAGCGGACGTCCTGCCGGTCGGGGACGAGCTCGCCGAGTTCCGTCGGCGAGCAGGTGTCGACCTCCTGGCCGGGCAGGCGGCGCCAGAAATGATCCACGCTCACCCGGACAGCGTAACGAAAGCGCGGCTCACGCCTCGCCGGGGTGCCAGAGGGGCCACTCCCAGGGGCGATCCGCCCAGTGGACGCGGACCGGATCTCGCGGGTCGAGGTCCGGGAAGAGCTGGTGGATCCGGGGCTCGAACTCCTCGGGGGCGAGCGGCTCCCAGCCGTGGCCCTCGAAGTGGACCAGGCGGTAGCGGCTGTCGGTCCGGAAGTCGGCCACCTCGACCAGGTGCTTGGACGTGCTGTTGGTCTCCATGCCCCCAGCATGTGGCGCGGTGGCAATCGGCGCCCCTCCAGACCCCTCTTCCGGGTCATGTCCCGGCGTCGGCGCGCTCGTTGAGCACGGGGAAGGCATGACGGGGGATTCGGTGGGGGGTTCGGCGCTGGAAGGACGACAAGATGACTGGGCAGCCCACCGGAGGACAGTGGCAGTGGCCGCAGGACGCGTGGCAGCCACCCCCGGTACCCACCGGGTTCGCGCCGGCCCCCGTTCCGGCGCCCGCACCGGCGTCGCGGCGGTCGCGGAAGGTGTGGGCCGCCGCGACCGTCGGGACCGTCGCCGTCCTCGCCGCCGTCCTGGCGATGTGCGGGCCGGGGTCGGGAGACGAGCTGGACGTGGTGGCCCTGCCGCACGCCTCCCCCTCCGCGTCCGACCCGGCGGCTCCGGACCCGCCCGCGTTCTCCCCGCTCCCCACCACGCCCGCGCCGTCCCCGCTGCCGCCGCCCACGCCACAGGGCGCCGGACCGGCCCTGGCCACGGCCACCGCGGCGGCCGCGCCGAACGAGGACGAGCCGGCCGACGCGCAGCACGCGGCGACCGCGCACCCGAAGCCCGGCCGCACCGCGCACCCCTCGCCGTCGGCCCACGGCACCGCCCCCGCCGGCGCCACCCCGGCGGCTCCGGCCCCCGGCACGGCGCTGCCCACCCTCGGCGCGGGCGGCATCTGCGACCAGGCCGAACGCGTCGGCCGCTGGCCCGCGGGCTCGGAGCAGGCCCGCCTCTGCCACAGCATCTACGGCTGAAAAAACGCCTGCGGCGGCCGCACCCGCACCCGCACGACGAGGGCGCCCCGCCGGACCGATCCGGCGGGGCGCCCCAGGCGGTGGAGCCGCGCTACCCGGCCGCCTCCAGGATTCCCTTGTCCAGGCGCGGCGCCAGGACGCGGGCCAGGGTGTCGGTGATGTGGCCGGTGTCGCGGTACAGCACCACGCCTTCCAGCACCGCCGGGCAGTCCGGTCCGCTGCCGGGGCACAGCAGCGGGCCCAGGTCCAGGGTGCGGACGCCGTAGCGGGCGGCGAGGCCGCCGTCGAGCATCGGGTCCGGCTCGAAGGCGGTGTCGCGCGGGAAGAAGCAGGCGTCCGAGCGGCCGTCGGATGCGGCGAGGCAGGTCGGGATGTCCTTGCCGGGCATCGGGGTGTCGCCGAGGTAGGCGAGCGGGGCGCCGACGGCGGCGAGGCGGTCCAGGGTGCGGGTCCAGCCCTGGGTGCGTTCCTCCTGGCTGCCGTAGCGGTTGAGGCCGGCCATCAGGACGAGGCGCGGCCTGGGCCCGGAGGTGAGCCGGGTGAGGGTGTTCTCGCGCCAGCGGTCGCACTCCTCGAAGGTGCGGCCGAGGACGTTGTTGCGCACGGTGAGGGTGGCGAGCGGGCAGCCGGGCTTGACCAGGACCTCCAGGGCCCAGTGTCGCTGCTCGGCCATCGCGAGTGCGGAGGATATCCACTGGCCGGCGTGCGAGTCGCCGAGCAGCACGATCCGGTCGGGGCTGTCCTCGGCGCCGAACAGGCAGCGCGGGCTGCTGTCGGCGTTCAGCGGGATCTCGCAGCCCTTGCCGGGCGGGAAGTCCTCCCGGGCGCGGGCCAGCGAGGGGGTCAGGCCGAGCACCCGCGCGCCGGGGGCGAGCAGGGTGGGGCCGGTCGGGGCCCCGGCCGGGGCGGCGGAGGGGGTGTCGGCGGTGCCACCGAGGGCGCGGACCGTGCCGCCACCCAGGGTGAGGGCGGCGATCAGCGGGATGACGAGCGCGCTGGCGCCGACCGCGAGGCCCCGGCGCGGCGCCGGGCTGCTGCCGTAGCGCAGCGGCTGTTCGACGAGCCGCATGGTGAGCCAGGCGGGCAGCGCGCTGGCTGCGGCGAGGGCGGCCAGGGTGGTCCAGGGCAGGGCGCCGTAGCGGGCCTGGGCGATGGTCAGCACCGGCCAGTGCCAGAGGTACCAGGCGTACGACAGGCGTCCGGCGGCGCGCAGCGGGCGGCTGTCGAGGAGGCGCCCGGCGTCGGTGGCGCCGAGCGCGCGGTGGGCGGGGCCGGCGAGCAGGACGGCGGCGGCGCCGAGGACGGGCACCAGCGCGGCGGTGCCGGGGAAGGGGGTGTTCCGGTCGTAGAGCAGGATCGACGCGAGGACGGCGGCGGCGCCGGCCCAGCCGAGCAGTCGCAGCGACCAGGCCGTTCCGCGCCGCTGCGTGCGGCCGGCCAGCGCGCCGGCGAGCAGCGCCGCGCACGCGCCGGCCGCGAACTCCCAGAGCCGGCTGCCGGTGGAGAAGTAGGCGAGCGGCGCCGAGGTCGCCGTCCACCGGACGCACAGCAGCAACGAGACCGCGCCGATGGCCGTGGTGGCCAGGGTGATCGCGACGGTGCGGCGGCGGCCGTGCAGGAAGCGGGCGAGGCCGAGCAGCAGAACGCCCCACAGCAGGTAGAACTGGTTCTCCACGCCGAGCGACCAGAAGTGCTGGAGCGGGCTCGGGGCGTGTTCGGCGGCCAGGTAGTCGGTCTGCTGGCCGACGAAGCGCCAGTTGACGAACTGTCCGGCGGAGGCCATCAGGTCGCGGGCGAGGTCGGTGCCGCGCAGCGGGTCGAGCAGCGCGCCACCGGCGACGGCGGTGGCGACCAGGACGGTGGCGGCGGCGGGCAGGATGCGGCGGGCGCGGCGGGCGGCGAAGTCCCACAGGCCGATCGGGCGGCCGAGCAGCAGTCCGGTGATGAGGAAGCCGGAGATGACGAAGAAGACGTCGACGCCGACGTAGCCGCCGGCGAAGCCGGGAACGGCGGCGTGGTAGGCGAGGACGGAGAGGACGGCGACGCCGCGCAGGCCCTCGATGTCGGGGCGGAAGCCGGTGCGCCGCTGGGCCTGCGGCGGTGCGACGGCTTCTGCGGAGGGGCGCCGCTCGGGCGCGGCCTGCCGGTCCATTCGGACGACGCCGGGCAGCAGCTCGGCCGAGGCGGTGGCGGCAGGGGAGGAAGGGGACGACGACGGTGGTGGTACGGCCGTTGACACGGCGGTGCTCCTCGCAGGGGCAGGCAGCGGGTGGTCGGGACCGCCGGGCCGATGGGGCGGCCGGGCGGCGCATCCGCGCCGGTGGGGCGACGCGCTGGGAAACGCGGTGGATCCGAACGAAGTTGATGGGTCGTCAGACATCGACTTTGACGTCAGGAGTTGATGGAGCGGAATCGACGAGCGGAGTTGACGGATCGTCAGAAGATCAGCGGATCGGCCCAGCCGGAGGCCAGCAGCCCGCAGAGCAGCAGCACGGCGGTGACGGCGACGGCCTCCGCGTGGCCGAATCCCAGGTCGGACCGGCGCCGCACGGGCGGGGCGACCTCTCCGACGGCGGCCCCGTTGCCACCGCGCAGGAGCGGCCACAGGGACCGGATCAGCGGGATCATGGTGTACGCGGTGAGCGCGAGCAGCGCGGTGAGCGCCCAGTAGGGCTGCCAGCCGTACAGCACGGCCGCGCGCACGAGTCCGGCGATGCCCGCGAGGACGACGAACCCCAGCCAGCCGACGCCGATCCGGGCGACCGCCTTGGCCAGTGAACTGCCGCCCGACACGGCGCCGGTGGGCACCCAGTCGGCACTGCGGCGGCGCAGCGCGTGCGCGATGGCGACCACGTGGCAGAGTCCGCCGAGGAGTTGGACCCGGGTGACCTCGAAGCGCCAGCGGGTGCGGGACATCGCGGGCAGCAGGACGAGCGAGACCCAGATCGGCGGCAGGAACGGCAGCACCTGCCACGGCTGGATCTCACCGGGGGCGAAGAACAGCATGATCAGGGCCGGCAGCGGGACGGCGAAGACGTTCACCGCGCTGGTGACGTAGCCGAGGATGCCGTTCCAGAAGCAGAGCCGGGCGGAGCGAGGGAGCGGTCCGCGGCGGAAGTCCGGGTCGCGGACGAGCGCCAGGGAGCCGAGGCACCAGCGGTACTGCTGGCTGATGAAGGCCGGGAGGCCGGTGGGCGACATGCCCTTGGCGACCAGGGCGGGCACGTACCGGGTGGTCCACCCGGCGCGGGCGAGCGAGAGGCCGGTGTAGAGGTCCTCGCTGTGGTCGATCTCGGCGAAGCCGCCGACGCGCATGAGTGCGGCGCGGCGGTAGAGGGCGTTGGTGCCGCAGCAGACGGTGCCGTCCTGCGCGTCCCGGGAGGGCTGGATCCAGCGGTAGAAGATCTCCTGGGTGGCTCCCGCGGCGCGTTCGAGCCAGGACATGTCGGCGTCCGTGTCGAAGCACTGCGGGCTCTGCACGATGCCGACCTCGGGGTTGTCGAGGTAGGGCACCAGGTGGTGCAGGAAGTCGGGGCGGGGGCAGAAGTCGGCGTCCAGGACGGCGACGATCTCGCCGTTGCCCTCGGCCAGGCCGTGGTTGAGGTTGCCGGCCTTCTTGAACCGGCCGCGGTCGGGGCGGGCCCGGTACTGGAAGCCGTAGGACTCGGCGAGTTCGCGCACCTCGGGGCGGGCGGCGTCGTCGAGGACGATGACGGTCAGCGCGCCGGCCCACTGGACGGCGGCGGTGTGGCGGTAGGCGTTCTCCAGGACGGCCAGCGGCTCGCCGGCGGTCGGCAGCAGCAGGTCGACGCTCGGGTGGCGGGCGGGCTGCCAGGCGCGCATCAGCAGGTCGTGCGAGTCGCGGGTGTAGCGGCGGGCGCGCTGGCCGTCGGTGAGCGAGAGCAGCCAGGTGGCCGCGTTGAGCACGGTGAGCACCAGGAAGGGCCAGAGCAGCGGCCGGCTGAGGGCGAACAGGCCGAGGGTGGCGGTGGCTCCCGCGTAGGAGAGGGTGGCGCAGAGCAGCACCCAGCGGCGCTGCGGGCCGAAGTACCAGTAGAGCTCCTCGTCGTCGGGCGGGCTGGGCAGGCGGAGGTCGGGGTCCGCGGGGATCCGGCGCGGGCCGGCCTCGGGCGCGGGCATGGCGGTGCCATGGAGTACGGGCATGCGGAAGTGGCCCCCCTGGGCATGGGACGGAACGTGGCCGTTCGCCCTCAGCCTCTCACATTGGCCTAGACCAATCATGAACGAGGTGTGACATCTCCGCATCGCCCCTGGTCAGTGACTTGACATGGCATCACGTACCGACGAACCGTCAAGCGATCATGGATTCGACCCCGAGCACCGCCGGCCCGCGCCCCGTCGGTCAGGCCTCCTCCAGCGACCCGTTCAGCGCCTTCGTCAGCTCCTTCGTCAGCTTCTCGAACCGCAGATCAGGGCGCAGCGGGACACCGAAACGCTCGTCGCCGTACGGGAACGGGGTGAAGACCCCGGTCCGGCGGAAGCCGCGCCGCTCGTACCACGCGATCAGGTCGGCGCGCTGCTCGATCACGGTCATCTCCAGCTCGCCCACGCCCCACTCCTCGCCGGCCAGCCGCTCGGCCTCGGCGAGCACGGCCCGGCCGAGGCCGCCGCCCTGGAGCCCGGGGCGCACCGAGAACATGCCGAAGTACGCACGGTCCCCGCGGTGCTCCAGCTGGCAGCAGGCGACCAACTGGCCGTCCCGCTCGGCGACCAGCAGCACCCCGTCGGAGCGGCCGATGACCTCGGCGACGCCCTCGGCGTCGGTGCGCTGGCCCTCCAGCAGGTCCGCCTCGGTGGTCCAGCCGGCCCGGCTGGCGTCGCCGCGGTAGGCGGACTCGACCAGCTCGACCAGCGCCGGTACGTCGGCGAGGGTGGCGGGGCGGAAGGCGGGCTGCCCGGTGGGCCGGGCATGGCTGGGGATGGTCTCGGACATGGCGGGTCCTCATTCTGCGTGCGGTGGAACCGCCCGCCGCTCGTGCCTGCGGCGTGGCGCGGGCCGTCCCTGGTGACCGGCCTGCGGGCATCGTGCCACAGCCCGCGAACCGGCCCCGAGACCCGGGACCTGCGGCGACGGCCCCCACAGGCCCGGCCGACGGGGCGCGGGCCCGGCCGCCGTCCACCCCGGGCACAGCTCCGCCGTCGCGGCCTACGCGCCGCGCCCCGGCGTCAGCGGATGACGGGCAGGACCGCCGTGGTGCCGCGACCGGCCGCCCCCTCGATGAAGGCCACCGGGTCGGCGACCTCGGCGAGCAGGGTGCGGGTGAAGTGCAGGGCGCCGTCGGACGGTGGCGGGCCGCCGATCGCCGCGATCAGGTCGAGCAGGTGGACGGTCGCCTCCATCAGCGCCACCTCGCCGAGCGCGCCGACCGTCACCGAGCCGAGCAGCGGGTGGGCCCCCGCGGCGGTGGGCGACAGGTCGGCGATGCCGGCCAGGGCCGCCGGGCCCTCGGCCCCGAACCGGGCGACCAGCTCGGCCGGTTCGGCCGCCGCGGCGGTCTGCTTCGCCGCCTCGGCGACCTGCTCGGCGGCGGTGTGCGCGATCCCGCCCGGCCGGTTGTAGGCCCGCAGGATGCCGACCCCGGTGGTCACCTCGGCTGGGCCGTCCACCAGGGCCCCGCGCAGCCCGGCGAACATCTCCGGCACCGGCGCCACGTGCGCGTACAGATCCCGGACGGTCCAGCCGGGCAACCGGGTGGCGAGCCCCCACGACGCCTCGTCCAGGGCCGCGCCGCGTTCCGCCCAGGAGGCCCAGGCCTCGGCCAGCAGGGCGGGAACATCGTCGGTCTGACGCGTCATCGGTCCTCCTCGGAGCACATGGCAACTGAGTTGTCATCCTACCGACCGCCGGCCGAGGACGTCCGGAAAGTCGAGGACTGGCCGGTCGGCCCGGCGGATCAGATCCGGGCGCCGAGCATCCGCAGCACCAACTCGCCGTAGCGACCACCGAGTTCATCCGGCGTCTCGGTGGAGCGGTCGGTGAACCAGCGGGAGACGTCGATGCCCAGCGAGGTGACCGCGCGGGCCGCCGTCCGAACCTCGGACACCTGGAAGACACCGGCCCTCACGCCCGCCTCGATCAGCGCGCTGACCTCGCGCTCGATGTCCAGCCGCAGCGCCGCGACCACCGCGTAGGCGTCCTCGGGCAGCGCGTGCAGTTCGTAGTTGACCACCCGGCCGACCGTACGGGCCCGGGCGTGCCAGGCGGTGAACTCCTCGACCAGCCGGCGCATCCGGTCCACCGGGCCGCCCTCGCCGGACGCCGCCGCCCGGACCAGCTCCAGCGTGGCCGCGTGCCCGGCCTGGCTGATCTCCGCCAGCAGCGCGGCCTTGGACTGGTAGTGGATGTACAGCGCCGCCGGGCTCATCCCGGCGGCGGTGGCGATGTCCCGGGTGGTGGTGGCGTGGAAACCGCGCTCCGCGAAGGACTCGACGGCCGCCTGGAGCAGCCGGTACGCCGCCTCGGGGCGGGAGTCGGCGCCGCCGGGCAGGGTGCGCCAGAGGTCGGCGATGGGCGTGCTGGTCATGGCGCCATCCTCCCAGAGAACTCGTACACACATTCCCGCCGCCCGGTCGACGGACTGTTGACAGGCTCCCGCACCGACACCATGCTGAGCAAGCGCTTAGTCAGCCGATGGGCCGGCACACCCGCCGACCAGGCACCCCCGCCGAACCGGCGTCTCCGTCCACCCGGCACCCCCGTCGAACGTTCCGTGCGAAAGGCAGGACCCTCCGTGGCGCACTCCTTCAAGGGCCGGGTGGCCGTCGTCACCGGATCGAGCCGGGGCATCGGCCTCGGCATCGCACGCGAGCTGGTCGCCCGCGGCGCCAAGGTCTGCCTGACCGCCCGCAACCCCGAGCCGCTCGCCGAGGCCGTCCACGACCTGGGCGGGCCGGAGAACGCCATCGCCGTCGCCGGGAAGACCGACGACCCGGTCCACCAGGAGGAGGCCGTCGCCCGCACCCTGGAGGCCTTCGGCCGGCTCGACCACCTGGTCAACAACACCGGCATCAACCCCCTCTACGGCCCGGTCCTCGACACCGACGAGGCCGCCGCCGCCAAGATCCTCGCCGTCAACGTGCTGGCCCCGCTGGCCTGGACCCGCCGCGCGCACGCCGCCTGGATGGGCGAGCACGGCGGCTCGGTGGTCAACGTGGCCTCCGTCGCGGGCATCCGCTCCTCGCTCGGGATCGGCATGTACGGGGTCAGCAAGGCCGCACTGATCCGGCTCACCACCGAACTCGCCGCCGAGCTGGGCGGCCAGGGCATCCGGGTCAACGCCGTCGCCCCCGCCGTGGTCAAGACCAGGTTCGCCGAGGCCCTGTACGAGGGCCGGGAGGATCAGGTCGCCGCCGCCTACCCGCTCGGCCGGCTCGGCGTGCCCGAGGACGTCGCGGGCGCGGTCGCCTTCCTGCTCTCCGCGGACGCCGCCTGGATCACCGGCCAGACCCTGGTCGTCGACGGCGGCGTCACCCTCGGCGGCGGCCTGTGAGCGGCGCGGCGGACGCGGAGGCAGAGGGCCAGGAGGCCCCGGCAACGGACACAGCGGACACGGACGCTCCGGCGACGGACTTCGCCGGCCAGGGCGTGGTCGTGACCGGCGGCGGGCGCGGCATCGGCGCCGCCCTGGCCCGGGCCTTCGCCGCGGCCGGCGCCCGGGTGGTGGTCAACGACCTGGACGCCGGCGCCGCCCGCGCCGTCGCCGGGGACTGCGGCGGCACCGCCGCCCCCGGGGACGCCGCCTCCCCAGAGGGGCTGGCCGCCCTGGTCGGGCAGGCCCGGGCCGCGCTCGGCGAGATCGACGTGTGGTGCGCCAACGCGGGCGTCGCCCCGGTCGGCGGGGCCGACGCGCCCGCCGCGGCCTGGGCGAGCGCCTGGGAGGTCAACGTCCTCGCCCACGTCCGGGCCGCCGACCTGCTGCTCCCCCGCTGGCTGGAGCGCGGCGGCGGTCGCTTCCTCGCCACGGTCTCCGCCGCCGGGCTGCTCACCATGTTGGGATCGGCCCCGTACGCGGTCACGAAGCACGGCGCGCTCGCCTTCGCCGAATGGCTCTCCGCGACGTACCGCCACCGCGGCGTCCGGGTGCACGCGCTCTGCCCGCAGGGCGTGCGCACCGACATGCTCACCTCGACCGGTGCGGTCGGCGAGGCACTGCTCGCGCCCACCGCGCTGGACCCGGAGGACGTCGCCGACGCGGCGCTGGCCGGGCTGCGCGAGGGCCGCTTCCTGATCCTGCCGCACCCCGAGGTCGCCGAGTACTACCGGGTCCGGGCCACCGAACCGGACCGCTGGATCAACGGGATGAACCGGCTCCAGCAGGGGCTGGAGAGGAGCGAGGCGCTGTGAGGGCCTGGCAGGTGGAGCGGCTCGGCGAGCCGGGCGAGGTGATGCGGCTGGCCGAGGATGTGCCGCGGCCGGTGGCCGGGCCGGGGCAGCTGCTGGTCCGGGTGCGGGCCGCGGCGGTCAACTTCCCGGACGCGCTGATGGTGCGCGGCCAGTACCAGGTCCGCCCGCCGCTGCCGTTCACGCCCGGCGTGGAGCTGTGCGGCGAGGTGGCGGACGGCGCGCGGCGGGGCGAGCGGCTGATCGGCAACCCGGTGCTGCCGCACGGCGCCTTCGCCGAGTACGCGCTGCTGGACGCGGCCTCCGCCTTCCCCGCGCCCGGGGCGCTGGACGACGCCGAGGCGGCCGCGCTGCACATCGGCTACCAGACCGCGTGGTTCGCCCTGCACCGCCGGGCCCGGCTGGCGGCCGGCGAGACGCTGCTGGTGCACGCGGCGGCGGGCGGCGTGGGCAGCGCGGCGGTCCAACTGGGCCGGGCCGCCGGGGCCCGGGTGGTCGCCGTGGTCGGCGGCCCCGCCAAGGCGCAGGCGGCCCGGGCGCTCGGCGCCGACCTGGTGGTGGACCGGAAGGCCGGGGACTTCGTCGCCGCCGTCAAGGAGTTCACCGGCGGGCGCGGCGCGGACGTGGTCTTCGACCCGGTCGGCGGGGACGCCTACACCGGCTCCGCCAAGTGCGTCGCCTTCGAGGGCCGGATCGTGGTGGTCGGCTTCGCCGCCGGCCGGATCCCGGCACCGGCGCTCAACCACGCGCTGGTGAAGAACTACGCCATCCTCGGCCTGCACTGGGGCCTCTACAACACCCACGACCCGCAGGCCGTCCGCGCCGCCCACGACGAACTGACCCGGCTCGCCGCCCAAGGGGTGGTCCGCCCCCTGGTGAGCGCCCGGGTGCCGCTCACCGGGGCCGCCGACGCCGTCCAGCTCGTCGCCGACGGGCGCAGCACCGGCCGGATCGCCGTCCTCGGGGACTGACGGCAGGCTCGACGGGAGCGCGGTGCGGTGGTCGGCGGATGTTGCCCTACCGCGCGTACTCCATCTCCGGGAAGCGCGCCGAGGGCCCGTCCAGCAGGTGGTCGTCGTGTCCGCGCAGCCAGCGGTCGAGGAAGGACGCGACGTAGGAGCGGGTGGCGAGCACCGCCCGGTCGGGGCGGATGTCGCCGACGTCGGCGCTCAGCCGCTCCGGGGTGATCGCGCCCTGCCGGGCGAGCTGGGGCAGCAGGGACTGCGCGTCGGTGTAGGAGCCGTGCCGGGAGCCGTTCAGCGTGACGTCGGCGTGCCAGCCGGTGCTGTGCTGCCAGAGGGCGTCCCAGCCGGGCTGCCGGTGGTGGTCCCCGGAGTCCTCGTTGCGGGTGCCCATCAGCAGGAACGGGCGGTCCAGGCCGTCCTGGGCGACGCTGGGCAGGTACACCCCGGTGTGACCGTCGGGGCCGGGGAAGTGCAGTTGGCCGTCCAGGTTGACGCCGGCCGCGATGCGCGGGTCGTCGTGCATGGCCTGGAGGGCGGTGAAGCCGCCCGCCGAGTGGCCGACCATGCCGATCCGGTCGAGGTCCAGCGAGGCGGCGAGACCGGCCGGCAGCCGTGGGTCCAGGCGCAGACCGCCGAGTTCGTCCAGTACGAAGCGGGTGTCGTCGACCCTGGTCCGCATCGACTCGCGCAGCACCGCGCCGATGTCCAGGCCGGGCTGTCCGACCAGCGCGGGGAACACGGAGGTGGCCAGCTCCCCGTCGGGGAAGGCGACTTCGGAGGCCTCGTAGGTGTGGTCCAGCGTGACCACGACGTAGCCGCGCGAGGCCAGGTCCTCGACCAGCCCGGTGCCCCAGGTGCGCGGGTCGCCGAGGCCGGCCGAGTACAGCACCACCGGACGCGGGCCGCCGGGCAGGGCGGGGGCGTCGGTCCGGGCGTGGGTGCGGATGCCCGCCCAGTCGGTGCGGCCGGGCGTGGCGCCGTAGTTCGCCTGGCCGATGCTGCCCTCGGTGCCGAAGTGTTCGCCGGCGGCGGGCGCCATGTACCGGGCGCGGTCGGCGCCGGCGGCCGGGCGGGCGGTCGGGTACCAGAGGCTGATCATCAGCTCGCGGCGCTGCCCGGGCTTCCAGGGGTCCTCCCGCCCGGCGTCGGTCAGGTGCAGCGTGGTGGTGCCGATCGGGTACGGCCCGGTGGGCTCCGGCAGCCAGGCCCGGGCCTGCCGCTCGCCGCCGCCGTCCGCCCCGGGCGCCGGTGCTGCCGCCACCGCCCCGGGGGCGCCGACCACTCCGAGCACCGCCGTCGCCGCCAGCAGTACCGCCGCCGCGGCCCGTCCCCGCCCGCCCATGATGTCTCTCCTCGTCCCCGTCGACCTGCCGGCCTTCTGATCTGCCGACCTGCTGATCAGGACAGTACGGGCGGGGGCGGGCCGCGGCCGTCATACCCAGGAGCCAACCCGCCCCTGAGTACTCCGGTATGACACCCCTACGGGTGCCGCCGCAGCTCCCGCCGGGCCAGCGAGCGCTTGTGCACCTCGTCCGGGCCGTCGGCCAGCCGCAGGGTGCGGTTGCCGGCCCAGAGCTGCGCGAGCGGGGTGTCCTGGCTGACGCCCGCGGCGCCGTGCGCCTGGACGGCCTTGTCGAGGATCCACTCGACGGTGCGCGGGGTGGCGATCTTGATCGCCTGGATCTCGGTGTGCGCGCCCCGGTTGCCGACGGTGTCCATCAGCCAGGCGGTCTTGAGTACGAGCAACCTCAACTGCTCGATCCTGACCCGGGATTCGGCGATCCAGTCCTGCACCACGCCCTGCTCGGCGAGCGGCCGGCCGAAGGCGACCCGCCCGTTCACCCGGCGGCACATCAACTCCAGGGCGCGCTCGGCGATGCCGATCGCGCGCATGCAGTGGTGGATCCGGCCGGGTCCGAGCCGGGCCTGGGCGATGGCGGAGCCCGCGCCCTCCTCCCCGATCAGGTTCCCGACCGGGACGCGGACGTCCTCGAACAGCACCTCGGCGTGGCCGCCGTGGTCCGCGTCGTCGTAGCCGAAGACCGTCATGCCGCGCCTGACGGTGACGCCGGGGGTGTCGCGCGGGACGAGCACCATGCTCTGCCGGCGATGCGGTTCGGCGGCCGGGTCGGTCTTGCCCATCACGATGAGGATCCGGCACTGCGGGTTCATCGCCCCGGTGATGTACCACTTGCGGCCGTTGACGACGTACTCGTCGCCGTCGCGCTCGATCCGGGTGGCGATGTTGGTGGCGTCCGAGGAGGCGACCTCGGGCTCGGTCATCGCGAAGGCGGAGCGGATCTCGGCGTCCAGCAGCGGGCGCAGCCAGCGCTCGCGCTGCTCGGCGGTGCCGAACTGGGCGAGCAGTTCCATGTTGCCGGTGTCGGGGGCCGCGCAGTTGAGCGCGGGCGGGGCCAAGTGCGGGCTGCGGCCGGTGATTTCGGCGAGCGGTGCGTACTGGAGGTTGGTCAGGCCGGCGCCGCCCTCCCCGGGGAGGAAGAGGTTCCACAGGCCTTGTTTGCGCGCCTCGGCCTGGAGTTCGGCGACGACGGGCGGGATGCTCCAGGCCTCGCGGGCCGGGTCGGCGAGCTGCTGCGCGAGGGCCGCCTCCGCCGGGTGCACGTGCTGGTCCATGAAGGCCAGCAGTTGCTCGCGGAGTTCGTTCGTGCGGGCGTCGTAGGCGAAGTCCATCGGTCAGTGCTCCTTGAGGGTGCTCAGGCCGTACCGGGCGAGGATCGGGGCCATCTCGCCGGCCCGCTCGAAGCCCGCGCCGAGGGTGCGGCCCTGCTGGTAGCGGTAGTGGATGCCCTCGGCGACGACGGCGAGCTTGAAGGAGGCGAAGGCGACGTACCAGTCCAGGTCGGCGGCCTGGCGGCCGGTCAACTCGGCGTAGTACGCGACTAGTTCGTCCGGCTTCGGGAAGCCGGGGGCGGTCGCGGCGGAGGGGATGATGCCGCCGCCGACGCCGGCGACCTCGGTGTACATCACCAGCAGGCCGACATCGGTGAGCGGGTCGCCGAGGGTGGACATCTCCCAGTCCAGCACGGCGGTGATCGCGTCGCCGTCGCCGACCAGCACGTTGTCCAGCCGGTAGTCGCCGTGCACCAGGGCGGGCGCCGGGGAGATCGGCCGCCGCTCGGCGAGCAGGGCGTGCAGCCGCTCCACGTCGGGCAGTTCGCGGCTGCGGGAGTTCGCCAACTGGGTGGACCAGCGCCTCAGTTGGCGCTCCAGGTAGCCGTCGGGGCGGCCGAAGTCCGCGAGGCCGACGTCGGCCGGGTCGATCCGGTGCAAGGCGGCGAGGGTGTCGACCAGCCGTCGCCCGAGCGCGTGGACGCGCTGCTCGCCGAGGGCGGCGAACGGGGCGAGGGCCCGGTGCGCGAGGCCGGGGACGAACTCCATCAGGTACCAGGGGGCGCCGAGCACCTCCGTGCCGGGATCGAGCAGCAGGGTGCGCGGGACGGGCACGTCGGTGTCGCGCAGGGCGGTCATGACGCGGTACTCGCGGCCCATGTCGTGCGCGGTGGCCAGGACGTGTCCGAGCGGCGGGCGGCGCAGCACCCAGCGGCCGGTGCCGTCGGTGAGGACGTAGGTGAGGTTGGAGCGGCCGCCCTCGATGAGGTCGGCCCGCAGCGGGCCCTGGACGAGCCCGGGCAGCTCGCGGTCCAGGTGGGCGCGGAGGCGGGCGAGGTCCAGCCCGGGCGGCTCGGCGGGGGTCTCGGGCATCGGGCAGCTCCTCGGGGTGTGGCCTCGTTGACTAAGCGCTTGCTTAGCATTCAGCCGGACGCCGCCCGCTGTCAATGCCACCCCGCACGCCACGAGCCCTGGAAAGCGCCCTGGGGCCTCTGGGACCACGAGCGCCACGAACACATCCGCGCGCCCGGCTCCTCGAACCGGATCAGGCGCTTCTGCACCATCGCCGCCGAGGCATTCCAGCGGCACCTGGCCTCCGCCACCCCATAACCCAGCGCCCCGCGCCGCAACTGCTCCGCCGGACCGCCACAATGGCGCCATGAGGATGATCCACACCCTGGCCGGCGCCCTGCTGCTCCTGCTCATCGTCGGCAGCATCCTGCGCACGCTGGTCGTCCCGCGCGGGCTGTACTCGGCGCTGGTGCAGCGCCTCTGGCGGGTGCTGCGGACCGTGCTCCGGCTCTACGCGACTCCGTTCCGCGGCTACTACGCGCAGGACCGGGCCCTGACCTGGCTGGCACCGCTGATCCTGCTCGGCATGCTCGGGGTGTGGCTCAGCGGCATGCTGCTCGCCTACACCCTGCTGCTGCACGGCACGTCCGAGCTCAGCTGGTCGGTGGCCATCCGGGAGGCCGGGTCCAGCCTCTTCACCCTCGGCTACGCCAGCGGCGAGCGCCTGCAACTCTCGGCGATCGACTTCATGGCCGCCGCCAGCGGGCCGCTGGTGATCGCCCTCCAGATCGCCTACCTGCCCACCCTCTACGCCGCCTACCAGCGGCGGGAGACCGAGGTGACGCTCCTCCAGTCCCGGGCCGGCGAGCCCGCCTGGGGCCCGGAGCTGCTGGCCCGGCAGTCCCTCGTCGACACCGAGACCGCGCTCCCCCAGCTCTACCGGGACTGGGAGCGGCTGGCCGCCGACATCGGCGAGAGCCACTCCAACTACCCGGTGCTGCTGTCGTTCCGCTCCCCGCAGCCGAACCGCAGCTGGGTGGTCGGCCTGATCGCGGTGCTGGACGCGGCCGCCCTCCACCTGTCGCTCTGCCCGCGCTCGGCCCCGCCCGAGGCCCGCCTGGTGCTGCGCGCGGGCTTCACCGCGCTGCGCGACATCGGCCGCTCCGTGCGGATCGACTTCGACCCGGACCCGGACCCGGACGTCCCGATCCGCCTGACCTACACCGAGTACATCGGCGCCGTCGCCATGATCACGTCCGCCGGTTTCCCCCGCGAGCGCCCGGTCGACGAGGCCTGGCAGCACTTCCACGGCTGGCGCGTCAACTACGAGGCGCTGGCCTACGAACTCGCCCGCCGAGGCGACGCCGTCCCCGCCCTGTGGACCGGGCCGCGCGACTTCCACGCCCCCGTCATCCCTCCGGCCCGCCCCACCGACCGCCGCCCGGGCCCGACCAACCCCACCCTGCCGCCGGTCTGACCTCCGTCGACGGGCGTCAGACCGCGACCGGTGCGCCCGTGGCCAGGGAGTGGTCGGCGCCGGCCAGGATTTCGACCACGCGCAGGCCGAACTCCGCGTCGCAGGGGTGCGGTTGGCCGGTGGCGGCCGAGGCCTGGAGGGCGTCCAGGGCGCGGTGCAGGGCGGCGGCCGGGCCCTCGCCGCGCTCGGGCAGGTGGGCGATGCCGTGCTCGCCGCGCAGTTCCAGGTCGGCGCCACCGGCGCCGACCGGCGCGGTCAGGCTCAGCGCCAGGGTGCTGGAGGCGCCGTCGGCGTGCCGCAGCACCAGGTGGACGGTGTCCAGCGGGCCGGCCACCGCCGTGACCTGCGTCGCGTCGCCGAGCACCGGCAGCAGCACCGACAGCGCGTGCGGGCCGACGTCCCACAGCGCGCCCTTCTCCTCGCGCCACGGCGAGGCCGCGTACGGGCTGGTGCTGCCGGGGGCGAACACCGAGCCGAGCCAGTCCGAGCGGCCGGTGAACCAGCCGCCCAGCGCCGCCTGCTGCTCGATCCACGGGATCTGCTCCCCGCCGAAGCGGACGGTGAAGAAGACCACGGAGGCGACCCCGTGGGCCCGGACGGCCTCGGCCACGGCCTGCGCGTCCGGCACGGTCAGCGCGACCGGCTTGTCCAGCAGCAGGTGGCAGCCCGCCTCGGCGGCCCGAACCGCGAGGCCCGCCTGCACGGTCGGCGGCAGCGCGATCGAGACCGCGTCCACCTCGGCGAGCAACTGGTCGAGGTCCGCGTAGCCGGGGACGCCGTACGTCCCGCCGAGGGCCGTGGCCGCCTCGGGCCGGCGGGCCCAGACGCCGGTGAACTCCAGCCCGGGGTGCTCGGCGAGGACGGGTGCGTGCACCCGCTCCGCCCAGGGGCCGGCGCCCAACAGTCCGATCCGCACGATGTCTCCGTTCCTCCGTGGTACTTGAAAAGGTTCAGCCCTGTACGCGGGCCAGCGTGAAGCCGTCATAGCCCTTGCTGCCGACCGTCTGCACCGACGTGGCGGTGACCCTCGGCTCGGCGGCGATCAGATCGTGCAGGGCCCGGGTGCCGACCACGGCCGGGTCGGTGCTGTCCGCGTCGGCGACGGCGCCGCCGCGCACCACGTTGTCGACGATGATCAGCGAGCCCGGCCTGGTCAGCTGGAGCGCCCGCCGGAAGTACTCGGGGTTGCTGGGCTTGTCCGCGTCGATGAAGACCAGGTCGAAGGGCTCCACGCCCTGCTCCACCAGCGCGGCCAGCGAGTCGGCGGCCCGGCCGAGCCGCACCTCGGCGACCTTCTCCAGCCCTGCGCGCGCGATGTTTCCCCGGGCGACCTCGGCGTGCTTCGGGTCGATCTCCAGGGTGATCAGGGTGCCGTCCGCGGGCAGCGCCCGGGCGAGCCAGATCGCGCTGTACCCGCCGAGCGTGCCGACCTCCAGGATCCGCCGCGCGCCCTGGGTCAGCGCCAGCAGGTGCAGCAGCTTGCCCTGGTTGGGGGCGACGGCGATCTTCGGCAGCCCGGCCGCGTCGGCGGCGGCGGCCGCGGCGTCCAGCGCCGGGTCGTGCCCCACCAGCTGCTCGGAGAAGTACGCGTCCACGGCATCCCACGTCGACTGGGTCATCGGGCCCTCCAGTTGTGCATGATCGGCAGGTACCCGCCGATGCTACTCCGGGGGCCCGACAGCCCCGCCGTGCTCAGTGCAGACGCCTCGTCACTCCGCTTACTCCGCTCACTCCGCGACGGGCGCCTTGGCGGCGGTCGCCGCGGCGGCCGCCTCCTCCGCCTCGATCTTGGCGTGGGTCTTGGCGGCCCGGCGCTTCATGAACCAGGCCGAGGCGCCGCCGATCAGCACCGCCGCGGCCAGGCCCGCCCAGGAGAACCGGGACAGCCAGGGCTCGATGCTCTTGCCGACCTTGTAGACCAGCAGTGTCGTGCCGCCGGCCCAGACGATGCCGCCCAGCACGTTGGCGATCAGGAACTTCCAGTACGGCATCTTCAGCGCGCCGGCGAGCGGCCCGGCGAAGATGCGCAGCAGGGCGATGAAGCGGCCGAAGAAGACCGCCCACATCCCCCACTTCTGGAAGGAGCGCTCGGCGGTCGCCAGGTGGGACGGCCCGAAGTGCTTGGGGAACTTCCGTCCGAGCTTCTCGAACAGCGGCTTGCCGCCCTTGCGGCCGATCGAGTAGCCGATCGAGTCGCCGATGATCGCCCCGAGGATCGCGACCACCGCGATCCACTCCGGGCTCACCACACCCTTGACCGCCATCAGGGTGGCCGTGACCAGCGCGATCTCGCCGGGCAGTGGGATGCCCAGCGACTCCAGCCCGATGATCAGGCCGACCAGGGCGTACACCGCGGTCGGTGGGACGCTCTCGATCCAGGCGTCGATGTGCAAGGCCAGTACCTCCGTGGCAGGTCGGAGCCGGCGCGGCCCTCAGCGGTGCCGCACGCCGGTTCCGGCAGTTGTCCGATGGCGGCAACGCGGCCGCTTCCCCATAAGGGCAGCCTAACGTGCCGGGCGGCCTGTCCCCCCGGCCGATCACCCGTGGTTACGACGTGCGGTGGTGCCCCATGGTTCCCGCGTGACCAGCCGTTCTTCAAGATCCGGCAAAGCGAAGTGCGACCACGGACGGCCGCGCGTTCACCCGGCGCACGAGCGGCAGCAGGGCGCGGAGCAGGCCCCGCCCGCCCTCCGGGTACACCTCGCGCACGTCGGTCACCGCCGGGTGCGCGGTGGCCAGCTTGCCGCGCTCGTCCGCGTCCATGCCGAACGGCATCGGCGGGGCCTGGTAGTGCCGGGTCCGCAGCTTGCCCTGGACGGTCCGGGCGCTGAACCAGCGCGGCACCGCGTCCAGCACCATCGACCCGCCGGGGAACCGCTCGGCGCAGGCCGCGATCAGTGCCCGCACCTCCTCCGGCCGCAGGTACATCAGCAGGCCCTCGGCGCAGATCATCACCCCGTGGGCCGGATCCACCTCGTCCATCCAGCCCGGGTCGGTGACCGGGCAGGCGAGGATCCGGCGCCGCTCGTCCGGCGGCAGCAGCCGCTCCCGCAGCGCGGCCGTCTCCGGCAGGTCCACCGACAGCCAGTCCGCCCGGCCGTTGTCGACCCGCCACGCCTGGGTCTCCAGGCCGTCCCCGAGACCGACCACGGTGCCGCGCGGGCAGCGGGTCAGGAAGTCCGCCACCTCACGGTCGAAGCAGGCCGCCCGCAGCGCCTGCAACTGGCTGACCAGCGCGCCCTCCCCGAAGCACTCCGCGAACGGGAAGTCGATCCGATCGACCAGCTCGACCGCCTTCGGGTCCTCCAGCACCGTGTCCGGCCGACGCGCCTCCACCGCGCGGTGCCACAGCGTCCACAACGCCGTCTCCGGCACCTCCGCCAACTCCGGCCGCTCCCCGCCGTTCATCGCTCACTCCTTCGGATGTGCTCCGCGCTGGACCTGCTCCGCGCCGGACGTGTTCCGCGCTCGGCGTGCTCCACGCTCCGACGTGCTCCACGCTCCGGCCCGAACCCGCCGATTCTGACACCCCGGACGCGGGGACGCTCGGGCCGCCGCGCCGCTCAGCCGATGCTGAACGCGCCGTCCGGCGGGGGCGGGGAGTCGGTGGCGTCGGCGTCCGTGACCGGGGCGGTGCGGCCGACCAGGGCGGCCAGGTCGGCGCCGTCGGTGAGGCGGGCCGGGAAGATGTCGCCGGCCAGCAGCCGGGTGAGCTCGGCGGCCGGGAGCGGCGCCGTCGAACCGGCGAGCAGGATGTTGCCGTACCGGCGGCCGCGCAGCACCGGGGCCTCGGCGACCAGGCAGGTGTACGGGAACACCGCGCCGACCGTCGCGGCCTGGGCCCGGGCGAAGGCCAGCGGCGGGCCGTCGGCCAGGTTGGCGGCGTAGCAGCCGCCGGGGCGCAGGGCGGCGGCGGCCAGCCGCAGGAACTCCACCGAGGTGAGGTGGGCGGGGGTGCGCGAGCCGTGGAAGACGTCCGCGATGACCAGGTCCCGGCTGCCGGGCGGGGTCTCGGCGAGGGCGGCGCGGGCGTCGCCGACGGTCGCGGTGATGTCCGCGCCGGGCCCCTGCCAGGGCAGGTGCTCGGCGACCAGGTCGAGCAGCGGCCCGTCCACCTCGACCACCCGCTGGCGCGAGCCGGGGCGGGTGGCGGCGAGGTAGCGGGGCAGGGTGAGCGCGCCGCCGCCGAGGTGCAGCACGTCCAGCGGCTGCCCGGCGGGGGCGAGGGCGTCGGCGAGGTGGCCGAGCCGCCGGGTGTACTCGAACTCCAGGTGGGTCGGGTCGGCGAGGTCGACGTAGGACTGCGGGGTGCCGTCCAGGATGAGCAGCCAGCCGCCGTCCCGGTCGAGGTCCGGCATGAGCTTGGCGAAGCCGAGGTCGGTGTGGCGCCCGACCGGCACCGGCTCGTCTGTCACCGGCTCGTCTGTCACCGGCTCGTCCGTCACGCGCTCTCCCCCACGGCCTGGGCGTCCACCGGCCGGACGTCCGCCAGTCGGACGTCGAGGTAGGCGGCGAGCCAGCGGTCCAGTTCGGCGAAGGCCTGGGTGCGGGCGGCCTCGCCCGAGAGCACCAGGTCGTGCATGCCGCCCTCGATCCGGACGATGGTGACGTGCCGGCCCAGTCGCGGGCCCTGGCCGGCGATGTCGTCGGCGCGCAGCACGGCGTCCGCGTGGTGCAGGGCGTTGTGCCACTTGGTGGTCGCGATCGACTTGGTCGACGCCATCAGCAGCACCGGCACGTCGATCCCGAGCCCGTGCCGCAGCTGCCGGTGGCCCTGGTGGATGGCGGCCAGCCAGCCCGCGTACAGCGGGAAGCCCTCGGCGGGCTTGAGGGCGAGGTCGAAGTCCCACTCACCCCGGTGGTCCTTGTGCAGGCTGTGCGTGTAGTGCGGGTTGAGCGTCGACGGCAGCACGCGGGTGGGCGCCAGTCGGCCGATCGCGGTGACGGCCGGGCCGCCGACGGTCCGCACGGCGGGCGCGGCCGGCATCGACAGGAACGGGCTGTTCAGGAACAGCCCCTCCACCAGGCCGCGCCCCGAGCGCCGCCCCGCCCACAGCGCGCCGATCAGCCCGCCGGTGGAGTGCCCGTTCAGCAGCAGCCTCCGGTGCCCGTCCACCTCGCGGATGATCCGCACCGCCTCGTCGATCTCCTCGTCGTACTCGGCGAGGTCGCGCACGAAGTTCGGCGACTGGTGCGGGCGCAGGGAGCGGCCGTACTTGCGCAGGTCCAGGGCGTAGAAGGAGAACCCGAGCGCGGCGAAGTGGTCGGCGAGGTTGGTCTGGAAGAAGTAGTCGTTGTACCCGTGGATGTACAGCACGGCCCGCTCCGCCCCCGGCACCAGACGGCGCACCAGCGTCGCGCAGACCTCCCCCTCGGCGTCCGGCCGCAGCGTCAGCTCGGCCGTCTCGTAGGGGGCACCCAGGATGTCTTCCCGAAACTCCATCTGCGCCGCACCCGTCCTCATGCTCGACCTGCCGTCCGTCGCAGGTGCTCTTGATCCAGGACCCCGACAATACCGGCCGGTAGCCCGGGGCTGCCTGTCGGGCGGCGCTCTGCGGGGCACCGGTGCGACCCGGCCGTCCGCGCCTCCTGATCGCTCCCCGTGCGCCTGCTGTGCGCCGGCGGTCATGTGGAACGCTACCCGGACAGATCCAACTCCGGTTGTCACGCAGGCGAGTTGAGGAGAACACATGCCGCAGGCCGGCCACACCGATCCGTCGCTGTACCGTTCGGCCGCCGAGGCGATCGCCGCGCCACCGGAGACGCTGGCGTACGTCGCCGGGTTCGACCGGGCCGGGGAGCGGCCGGACGCACTGCTCACCGTGGACACCGATCCGGCCTCGGCGAGCTACGGGAAGGTCCTCAACTTCGCCGAACTTCCGACACTGGGCGACGAGTTGCACCACTTCGGCTGGAACGCCTGCTCCAGCGCACTGGCGCACGCCTGCCACGAGAACCCCGAGCGGCGCTACCTCCTCCTCCCGGGCCTGCGCTCCTCGCGGCTGCACGTGATGGACACCCGGCCCGACCCCGTCCGGCCGCGCCTCGTCAAGACCGTCGAGGCGGCGGAACTCGCCGCCAAGGCCGGCTACTCGCGCCCGCACACCCTGCACTGCGGACCGGACGGGGTGTTCCTGTCCTGCCTGGGCAGCGGGGACGGGAACGACGGGCCCGGCGGGGTGGCGCTGCTGGACCACACCACCTTCGAGGTGCTGCGCGCCTGGGAGACGGAGCGCGGGCCGCAGCACTTCGCGTACGACGTCTGGTGGCACCTGGGGACGAACGTGGGGGTGACCAGCGAGTGGGGCACGCCCTGGATGGTGGAGGGCGGGGTCGTCCCGGAGCTGCTGCTGGGCCGCAAGTACGGGCACGCGCTGCACTTCTGGGAGCTGGACTCGGGGCGGCACCTGCAACGGGTCGACCTCGGCGACCAGTACCAGATGGTGCTGGAGCTGCGCCCGGCGCACGATCCGCAGGCGGAGTGGGGCTTCGCCGGGGTGGTGACCAACGTCGAGGACCTGTCCGCCTCGGTCTGGCTCTGGTACCGGGAGGGCCCGGCGTTCACTGCGCGCAAGGTGATCGAGATCCCCGCCGAGCCCGCCAAGACGGAGGACCTGCCGCCCGCGCTGCAACCGTTCGGCGCGGTGCCGCCGCTGATCACGGACATCAACCTGTCGGTGGACGACCGCTGGCTGTACGTGTCCGCGTGGGGCACCGGCGAACTGTTCCAGTACGACGTGTCGGATCCGTTCCACCCCAGACTCGCCGACTCGGTGCGGCTGGGCGGGGTCGTCGCCCGCACCCCGCACCCGGCCGCGCCGGGACGCCCACTGAGCGGCGCCCCGCAGATGGTCGAGATCAGCCGGGACGGGCGCCGGCTCTACCTCACCAACTCCCTCTACGGCGCCTGGGACGACCAGTTCTACCCGGACGGCATCGAGCCGTGGATCGTCAAGCTGGACGCCGACACCGAGGCGGGCGGGTTGAGCGTCGACGAGCGCTTCTTCCCGCACGGCGCCGACTTCCGGGGTCTACGGGTGCACCAGACCCACCTCGCGGGCGGCGACGCCTCCTCGGACTCCTACTGCTACCGGTAGGACGTCCAGCGGCCCGTACGGCCTACCGGTAGGACGTACCACTACCGGTAGGCCGTACGGCTAGCGGGCGAGCGCCTGGTCGTAGCGGACCTGGGCCAGGGGCAGCCCGGCGGCGAGCAGTTCGGAGCGGACGGAGGCGACCATGCCGGCCGGGCCGCTGACGCAGGCGAGGTGCTCGCGCCAGTCCCCGGTGCCCGCGACGGCGTCGGCGAGCCGGCCTGCGGTGACCGGGGTGAGCGCCAGCCAGGGCTTGTGCAGGCCGAGTTCGGAGAGCGCGGACCAGTCGTAGAGGTCGCCGCGGTCCCGGGCACCGACGAACAGGTGGACGCGGCGGCCGCGCGGGCGCCGGGCGGCCTGCTGCTCGACGATGGCCTTCATCGGGGCCAGGCCGGTGCCGCCGGCGACCAGCAGCAGGTCGCGGGTGTCGTCCTCGGGCAGCAGCCCGCCGCGCGGCGGGCCGAGGCGCAGCCGGTCGCCGACGGCGGTGCGTTCGACGAGGGCCGCGCTGACCCCGTCCGGCCCGGTGCGCCGGACGTGGAACTCCAACTCGTTGTCGGTGCGCGGCGCGCAGCCCATCGAGTACTGCCGCCAGGTGTGCGGGAGCGTCGGGTGCTCGACCGTGCCGTACTGTCCGGCCCGGTACGGGTAGGGCTCGCCGGTGCGCACGCGCAGGACGGCGAGGTCGGGGCGGCGGCGCTCGTGGCCGGTCACCACGGCGTGCCAGTACGGGGGTTCGGTGAGCGCGGAGTCGGCGCCGGCCGTCATCGCCGCGACGGCGAAGCGCAGCATCCGGACCCAGGCCGCTTCCATCTCCTCGGTCCACCGGGCGGCCGCCCGGTGCCGGATCGCCGCGCACAGGGCCTCCTCGAAGGCCTCGTAGTGGACCGGCCGGACGCCCAGTTTGCGGTGGTCGCGCCCGAGTTGGCGCAGGGTCGAGGCCAGTTCGGCCGGGTGGTGGAGGTGGTCCACCAGGTGGCGGAGGATCCGCTCCAGGTGGGCCTGCTGGAACTCCATCGAGGCGGGGAAGAGCGGACGCAGGTAGGGGCGGCGGCGGAACATCACCGCGTAGAGGTGATCGATCAGTTCGGAGAGCGGTTCGAGCAGGCCGAGGTCGCGCCGGATCAGCCGTTGGTCGGCGGCGCCGCCGTACGCGCCGACGCCGACGCCGGCCGGATCTGGACCGAACGGCGAGGTCGGGGTGAGGAGTTGGCGGCGTAGCCGCATCGCGTGGTGGCGGGCGATCAGCCGGTCGTACTCGGCGGTGGTGCCGCTGGTGGTGTTTCCGCTGGTGGTGGTGTCCATGACCCGTCCAGTCAATCGCCGCCCGGTTACCGGCGAGAAGGGCCGATGGCCCCGATCGGACCCGGGACCATCGACCCCTTGACGGGAAGACCCGGCGGGAGGGCCCGGCGGGGAGGCCTCGCGGGAGGGCCCGACGGGGAGGCCCGACGGGAAGGCCGGGCAGAGAGGCCCCGCGTCGCTACCGGGCGGGATCGGCCGGGGTCGCCTCGGCGGGCTCGGGGTGGAACTCGGTGGCCGCCCAACTGGCCAGCAGGCGCAGGGATTCGGCGGAGCTGGAGCCGGGCTCGGCGTGGTAGGTGACGAGCACCTGGTCGACGTCCCCGGCCGGGCGCAGCGTCTCGTACTGGAGGTTGAGCCGGCCGACCACCGGGTGGTGCAGCCGCTTGGTGCCGTGGCCCTTGTCCTGGATGCTGTGGGTGGCCCAGAGGCGGCGGAAGTCGGCGCTCTTGAGGGAGAGTTCGCCGATCAGCGAGGCGAGCCTGGGGTCGTCCGGATCCCGTCCGGCGTCCAGCCGCAGCATGCCGACGACGTCGGTGGCCTTGCCGTCCCAGTCCTCGTAGAGCTCGCGGGAGGCCGGTTCGAGGAAGAGCTGCCAGGCCATGTTGCGCTGCTCGGGCGGCATCGCGGCGAAGTCGCCGAGCAGGGCGGTGCCGAGCCGGTTCCAGCCGATGATGTCCAGGCGCCTGCCGAGGACGTACGCGGGCACGCAGTCCATCGCGTCTAGGAGCTGCTGGAGCGCGGGCCGGACCCGCTGCGGGCGGGCGGCGGCCCGGCCGGGGCGACGGCGGGCGGGCCTGGTGAGCCGGCCGAGGTGCTCGCGCTCGGCGGGGCTGAGCCGCAGCACGCGGGCGATGGCGTCCAGGACGGCGGCGGAGACGCTCTCGCCGTGGCCCTGTTCGAGCCGGGTGTAGTAGGCGGTGCTGACTCCGGCGAGCAGGGCCAGCTCCTCGCGGCGCAGGCCGGGCACCCGCCGCCGGGTGGTGCTGTCCGGCAGGCCCACGTCCTCGGGCCGCAGCCGGGCGCGGCGGGATCGGAGGAACTCGCTGAGTTCGGTGCGCTGGTCCATGTCTGCAGTATGCGGGGGATCCGGGCGGCGGGGGCGGGGGGAAGGGTGATACCGCCGTGCGTACGTTCCGTGGTCGTACGTCCGGGGTCCCTAGGCGTGGCGTACGTACGAAAGGCTCTGGTCTGGCTGGTCGCGCCGCACCGACGCAGGCTGGAAGCATGACGAACTCGACGAACGCAACGACGACGAGCACCACCGAGGGCACCACCCGCACGGTCGCCGCCTACGCCGCGGCGCGGCCCGACTCCCCGCTGGAGAAGACCACCGTCACCCGCAGGGCGGTGGGCGAGCACGACATCGTGATCGACATCAAGTTCTGCGGCATCTGCCACTCCGACATCCACCAGGTCGGCGAGGACTGGGGCACCGGCATCTTCCCGATGGTCCCGGGCCACGAGATCGCGGGCGTGGTCACCGAGGTCGGCCCGGGCGTCACCCGCTGGCAGGCCGGCGACCGGGTCGGAGTCGGCTGCATCGTCGACTCCTGCCGGGAGTGCGACAACTGCCGGGCCGGCCTCCAGCAGTACTGCACCGGCCAGGGCGGCACCGTCTTCACCTACAACAGCGTCGGCCACGACGGCCTGCCGACCTACGGCGGCTACTCCTCGAAGCTGGTCGTCGACGAGGCGTACGCGCTGCGCATCCCCGACAACCTGCCGCTGGACGCCGCCGCGCCGCTGCTGTGCGCCGGCATCACGCTGTACTCGCCGCTCGCGCACTGGGGCGCCGGGCCGGGCAGGAAGGTCGCGATCGTGGGCCTCGGCGGGCTCGGCCACATGGGCGTGAAGCTCGCCCACGCCATGGGCGCGGAGGTCACCGTGCTCAGCCAGTCGCTGCGCAAGCGCGAGGACGGGCTGAAGCTCGGCGCCGACCACTACCGGGCCACCTCCGACCCGGCCACCTTCACCGAGCTCGCGGGCACCTTCGACCTGATCGTCAACACGGTCTCCGCCGACCTCGACCTGAGCGCCTACCTCGGCCTGCTGCGCACCGACGGCACCATGGTGCAGGTCGGCGCGCCGGAGAAGCCGGTCACGGTGAACGCGCACGCGCTGCTCTCCGGCCGCCGTTCGCTGGCCGGTTCGATGATCGGCGGGCTGCCGGCCACCCAGGAGATGCTGGACTTCTGCGACGAGCACGGCATCACTGCGGAGATCGAGCTGATCCGCGCCGAGCAGGTCAACGAGGCCTACCAGCGGGTGCTGGCCGGCGACGTCCGGTTCCGCTTCGTGATCGACGCCGCGACGATCTGACCGTCACGGCCCGACCCCGCACTCCCCCGTGCCCCGACGCCCCGCCCCCTGGTGCTCTCCCATCACCAGGGGGCGGGCGCCGTCGGGGCGCCTCGGGCTAGACCCCGGCCGGGTCGGCCCCGGCCCCGGCCGTGCCCGCTCGGGACGACCGGCGTTCCTGGCGCCGGTCCTCCCGCCGCTGCCGCCCCCGGCGCAGCGGCTGATCGGGCAGCCAGCCGAAGGTGAGGCAGGCGCCCACCAGTCCGAGCAGCATCCCGATCACGAAGCCGCCCAGGTTGGAGGTGAGCCAGCTCGCCAGCGCGGCGAGCACGGCGAGGACGGAGTAGAACAGCCGCTGGGCCGGGTTGAACAGGATCAGCAGGCCGCACAGCACCATCACCGCCGGCACCAGGTAGCCCGCCAGCCCCTGCATCCCGATGTGCAGGACGACGGGCAGCGGGGCACGCAGGGTGAACAGGATCTCGGCGCCGCCGAACAGCACCAGCAGCCCGCCCCAGAACGGCCGCTGGCCCCGCCAGTCGCGTTTGACCGGTCGGGTGGTGGCGGGAGCGGGGGCGGGAGCCGTCCCCACGGCCCCCTCCGCGACGCCCTCGCCGGAACCGGCCGGCTCCGGTACGGACTCCGTCATGGTCAGCAGCCCTGGGAGCTGAAGCTCAGCCGCAGGTTGGGCAGTTTGAACCCGACGGCGGTGCTCGCGTAGTTGTGCTGCTTGAGGTGCGTCAGCACGACGGTGTCGGCCTGCTGCCCGAAGACGCCCGGGTTGCCCTTGCCCGCGTTGCCGGCCTTGGTGTAGGTGCTGGCGTCGCCGCCGATCTCGATGTTGGTGAACTCCGCGTCACCGGACAGCATGTCGGAGTCGGTGGTGAGGTCGGTGGCGGAGACGGGGGTGCCGGCGTCGCCGGCGTGGATCACCAGGTTGACGCCACCGAGGTCCACGCTCTGGCACAGGTTGGTGATCTCGGCCTTCTTGATCGCCGAGACCGCGACCAGCACCTGACCGCCGGTGGAGCCCTGGTTGGGGCTGTCGGGGATCATCGAGTCCAGGCTGCCGAACTGGGCGAAGCCCTTGCCGTCGAGCTTGTCCGCGGTGATCGTGAACGGCATGCCGCTGATGGAGAACTGGGCGGCGAGTACGCCCTGGGCGGTGAGGGCCATCAGGACGGCGCCCGCCGCGACGGCCGGAACGGCCATCCAGGCGCTGCGCTTGAGCCGTACCCGCCCTCTCCTGGTGCCGGTCGGCGTCTCCGGGGTCTCGGCCGCGGCGGCGGCGTCCTCGGACATGGCCATGTGTGCTCCCTGTTGGGTGGGTGGGATGTGCAGGCACTGGCACGGTGCCCTGGCGCGGACAGCGTTCCACGGCCCGACCGGGCCGCCCGCCCCTCGGCAGCGGGGCGGGCACGGTCAGGCCGCGCTTTGAGTAACTGGGAAGCTACTGCCCGGTAGTGGCCGGGTCAATACGGGTGCACGAAGGATCTTCACCGATCGGCAACCCGAGCCGGACGGCCGCCTGCGCCGGGCCGAGGAAGGGCGCGAGACAGAACATGCTCAACACCGGCAGGAGTTCCGGAAGTTGAACCGTCCGACCGGAGTCGATCCGCCGGTAGAGCGCGCTGTAGACCCCGCCCACCACGGCATCCACCAGCTCCACAACCCGCACACCGCCCAGCGGTTGGGGCACCTCGGCGAAGAACGCCCGGAACCGGGTGAGGAGTTGGTCCCGCTCGCGGCGGCCGGCCGGTCCGACCGCCTCGATCTCGATCACCGCCATGGTCGCGAAGGCCGGTGTCCCCGCCAACAGATGGAGCATCGCGCCGAGCGCCTGCCGGATCCCGGCGCACCAGTCGGACTCCGCCGCGAAGGCCGCCGCCATCCGTCGGAGAACCACCCCGGTGCCGTGCCGGTGCGCGGCCAGGAAGGCGTCCTCCTTGCCGCTGAACAGCTCGTAGAAGACCGGCCTGGTCACCCCGGCCGCGCGGCAGATGTCGCTGACCGTGGCGTGCTGGTAGCCGCGCGCGGCCACCGTCTGGACCAGCCCGTCGAGCAGCCGCTCGCGCTGGGTCGCGGCCACCACGCCCGGGGGCAGCCGGCTCGGGCCGCGCTTGATGGACCGGGCTGGGTCACGACCGGCCCGCGCGCCCGGCAGCAGGATCACGTCGGCACTTCGGAGGTGTTTCCGTTCCATCACCAACTCCTGTTACCTGTATTGACATTGACGCAACATCGGGTTTACAACACTGACAGGTTTCCAACCGGTGGGCGACCCTGTCACCACCGGACAACCTCCAGGGGCTCCGGCGGCCCCGGGCGAGCAGCCCGGGCCACGGGACCACGAGCGGACGCAGGCCCGCGGCGGTGGCAGCCGCCGACGTGCACTCCTGCACTCGCAGCGCACGTCCGCACCTTCACACCGCTGTGCCGTACGAGCGGGCCCGTGGCGCCGGGCCCGCCGCACCACGGCCCCGCGAAGCCCCCGGCACGCCATGCCCACGCACCTCCCCCGCCGTGCACGCCACCACACCCGCACCGCGGGCCACCCCCACCCGTCTCCGCACGGAGAGAGGTCACCCTCATGCGCTTTCGCCGCACGCTCGGTACCGCGGCCCTCGCCGCCCTCGCCTTCACCTGCGCCGCCGTCGCACCCGCCCAGGCCGACGGCTCCGCGGTGCTGACCACCGGCAGCAGCAGCGGCCCGGACGTCGCCGTCGGCGACGTCCTCACCGCCAGTCTGGTCTCGGGCACCACCGCCACCTTCTACAGCAGCGCCAGCGGAACGAGCGGCATCAGCTGTGCCAACTCGGCCTTCTCCGCCACCGTGACGGCCAACCCGGCCGCCCCCGGCAGCGCGGTCGAGCAGCTCAACACCCAGACCTTCGGCTCCTGCTCCTCCAACGTCCTCGGCGTCACCGGCGTCAAGAGCATCACCGTCAACAACCTGCCGTTCACCAACACCGTCGGCGACGGCCCCGGCAACCCGGTCGCCCTCACCCCCGGCGCGGCCGGCGCGATGAAGACCACGGTCGTGCTCAGCACCATCCTCGGCAGCGTCAACTGCGTCTACCAGACCACCACCGGCATCTCCGGCACCACCTCGAACACCGGCAACACCATCGGCTTCACCTCCCAGCCGTTCAACCTGGTCTCCGGCTCGGGCCTGTGCTTCTCGACCGGCTACTTCAGCGCCACCTACGGCCCGGTCACCGACACCTCGGTGGCGGGCAGCCCGCTCATCTTCGTCAACTGACGACCCGAGGGGCCTTCGTCGACTGACGTCCGGTCAGACGTCGTCAACTGACGGCCGACCGGCGGGAACAGACGAGCGGCGTACGGCGACCGCGGTCGCCGTACGCCGCTCCGGCGCGCCCGCACGCCCGCCAGGTGATCCAGAAGCACGCCCCGCCGCCGGCCCGGCTCAGCCCTCGCCACCCGCCGAATCCCCCGAGACGGCGAAGTGACCGGCCGGTAGGGTGCTGCCGCACGGACACGGCCGACAGGAACGGGACGGGCAGATGAGCGGCAGCGGCGACGGCACGGGGTTCTTCGCATCGGTGGCGGACACCGCCGACCAGCTGGCCGCCACCGGCTACCTGGCCTCCACCGCCGTGGCCACCACCGTCTTCCTCGCCGACCGGCTCGGCAAGCCGCTGCTGGTCGAGGGCCCGGCCGGGGTCGGCAAGACCGAACTCGCCAAGGCGGTGGCCGCGATCGGCCGGGCCCGGCTGGTCCGGCTCCAGTGCTACGAGGGCATCGACGAGGCCCGCGCGCTCTACGAATGGAACCACGCCAAGCAACTGCTGCGGATCACCGCCGGCCGCGACGAGGGCTGGGACCAGGCCCGCACCGACATCTTCGGCGAGGAGTTCCTGCTCACCCGCCCGCTGCTCACCGCCATCCGCGGCGACGAGCCCACCGTGCTGCTGATCGACGAGATGGACAAGGCCGACGTCGAGGTGGAGGCGCTGCTGCTGGAGGTGCTCAGCGACTTCCAGGTCACCGTGCCCGAACTCGGCACCATCGCCGCGAGCCGCCGCCCCTTCGTGCTGCTCACCTCCAACGCCACCCGTGAACTGTCCGAGGCACTGCGTCGACGCTGCCTCTTCCTCCACCTCGACTACCCGGACGCCGAGTTGGAGCGGCAGATCGTCCGGCGCAAGGTGCCCGGCCTGGACGACACGCTGGCCGCCTCGCTGGTCCGGGTGGTCGGCGCGCTGCGCGCGATGGACCTGCGCAAGGCGCCGTCCGTCGCCGAGACCATCGACTGGGCCCGCACCCTGCTGGCCCTCGGCGCGGACACCCTCGACGAGGCGGTCGTCCAGGACACCCTCGGGGTGATCCTCAAGCACCAGGACGACATCCGGAAGGCCGCGCAGAAGCTCACCCCCGCATGACCACCGCCCCGCCCCCGGCCGACACCGCCGCCCGGCTCACCGGCCTGGTCCGCGCGCTGCGCGGGCACGGCCTGCGGATCGGCCCCGCCGAGACGGTCGACGCGGCCGCCGTCCTCGACGTCCTCGGATTCGCCGACCGCGAGCAGATGCGGGCCGGCCTGGCCGCCGCGCTGCTGCGCTCGGACACCCAACGGGCCCTCTTCGACGCCACGTTCGACCTGTTCTTCCCGCTCGGCGTCGGCACCCCCGAGGCCGTCCGCGCCGACCCGCCCGCACTCCCGGACGACCCCCGGCCACCGCGCCCCGGCCGCCCCGACCCGCTGCGCGACGACCTGCGCGAGCGCCTCGCCGCCGCCCTGGCCGCCGACGACCGGGCCGCCCAGGCCCGGCTGGCCGGCGAGGTGGTGGAGGCCTTCGGCCGGTACGGCGCCGGTGCCACGCCGGCCTCAGACGGCTGGTCGGCCCACCAGGCGCTCGGCCGGCTCGCCCCCGAGACCCTGCTCGCCCGGATCCTCGCCGCCCTGCGCGAGCAGGCCACCGCCCCGGACCTGTCCGACCGCGTCCTCGCCGACGAGATCCGCCGCCGCATCCAGGACTTCCGCGCCCTGGTCGCCACCGAGGCCCGCCGCCGGGTCGCCGAACTGCGCGGCGCCGAGCGGATCGCCGAACGCGCCGTCGCACCCACCGCGGACCGGATCGACTTCCTCGCCGCCGGCCGGGACCAGCTCGCCGAACTGCGCCGCACCGTCCACCCGTTGGCCCGCAAGCTGGCCACCAGGCTGGCCGCCCGGCGCCGCGCCGCACGCGGACGGATCGACCTGCGCCGCACCCTGCGCCGCTCGCTGTCCACCGGCGGGGTGCCGCTGCGCCCTGCCTACCGGCTGCGCCGCCCGGCCCGGCCGGAACTCGTGCTGCTGTGCGACGTCTCCGGCTCGGTGGCCGGATTCGCCGACTTCACCATGCTGCTGGTGCGGGCGATGAGCGAACAGTTCAGCAAGGTGCGGGTGTTCGCCTTCGTGAACCGCACCGCCGAGGTCACCGCCCTGCTGGCGCGCGGCGACGCCGACCCGGCCCGGCTCGCCGCCCGGATCCTCACCGAGGCCAAGGTGATGGGCCACCACGGCAACAGCGACTACGGCTCCGCCCTGGGCGAGTTCGCCGAACGGCACCTGGACACGGTCGGCCCGCGCACCAGCGTGCTGATCCTCGGCGACGCCCGCAACAACCACCGCGACCCGAACCTGGACGCGCTGCACCGGATCGCCGGCCGGGCCCGGCGGGTCCACTGGCTCAACCCCGAGCAGCCCGCCCTCTGGCGGACCGGCGACTCCGCCGCAGCCGCCTACGCGGGCGTCGTGGAGATGCACTCCTGCCGCAACGCCCGCCGCCTCGGCGAACTGATCGCCCGCCTGCTGCCGGTGTAGGGAGCTTCCGAGTCCGCCGCCGTGGCGGCCTAAGCCTGGGCCTGCGCCTGGGCCTGGGCCTGCGCCCGAGCTTCCTCGGCCGCCACCTGGGCGGCCCTGGCGGCCAGCGGGTTGATGTCGGCCCGGCGCGCCCACTGCATGGCCGTCAGCCGCTGGACCACCACGATCGCGGCGACGGCCGCGACCAGGCGCAGCGCCGAGCCGGCGGTCTCCACCCGGATGGTCTCGCGCAGGTCCTCCATGCCGTCGATCACCGTCACGTCCACGTACTTCATCATCGAGCTGGCGATCCGGTTGACGACCAGCGCGCCGATCCAGGTGGACCACCACAGGACCAGGACCTTCTCCGACACCGTGCGGCGCCGTCCCTCCGCGTCCAGCGGAGCGCTCGCCCGCCAGCAGTCCACCATCAGCTGCCAGGGGAACCAGAGCAGGACGAACGGGGTGACCCAGGCCCCGATGGTCCAGCCGCGTCCGCGCCGGTGCCCGTGCGGCAGCAGCAGGTCGGCGTTCTGGCGGATGCGGTAGAACCAGATGATGAACACCACGGCGGTGACCAGCGCCAACGGAAGGAAGACCCCGTTCAGCCCTTTCACCAGGGAGTCCACGGTATCGAAGTCGTCGAGGTCAGCCGACCCGTCCGCCAACTGGCCCAGCAGGACATCGGACCAGAGGCCGGCCACGACCGCCCCCGCCGCCAGCATCGCGTTCACCCCCAGCAGGACGTAGACCGCGATGGCAAGGCTGTTCGCCGGTCGGAGCGCCGCCGCCCAACCCGGCGCCGCCTCCGCGCAGCCGAAGCAGCGTCGGCTCTCGGTCCCCGCGGGACGCGCCCCACACGCCACACACACCATCAGATCGTCAACTCCTGGAATCGCCGCGTGCTCGGACTCGCACGCCGGTGCCGCCAACGCCCCGACCGGGGCGGGCGCGCCGACTCTAGGGGATCACCGACGTCCGCTGCCAGCGAGATTTCGCAGCTCAGCGGCGGTATCGCCAGATAAACGACAGATCACGCGGGAATCGAACCCCGGGGAGCCGACTCCGACTCACCACCCCTACCCCGCGCGCCCGTCCCGCTCGATCCGGGTGTGCGGTCGACGGACCTCGGGCGCAGGACTGGTGAAGGGGTGCGAGCGTCCCGGGGAGGTCGAACGCGGCGTCAGGCCGAGGGTACGGGCAGCAGCCGGTAGGCGTCCCCGTGCGTGAGCACGCGACCGGCGGTGGGCGGCGCGAAGTGGGTGCCGAGCAGGAGGGTGTCCGTGTCGGCGAGGGAGCCGAGGAGCTTGCGGCGCGAGGCCTCGGACTGCCGCGGGTCGATGTCGACGCAGGCGCCGATGGCGGGGTGGGCGAGCTGGACCGGGTGGTGGACGCAGTCACCGGTGATCAGCGCCGCCTCGCCCCGGCTGGTCAGTTCGACGGCGACGTGGCCGGGGGTGTGACCGGGGGTGGGGATCAGGCGCAGGCCCGGGGCGACCTCGACGCCCTCGGCCGGGACGTCGACGAGGTCCAGCATCCCGGCCCGCTCGACCGGGATCACGGAGTCGAGGAACATCTGCCTCCGCGCCTCCTCCAGGTCGTACCCGGCCCAGAACTCCCGCTCGGCGCGGGAGGTGAGGTAGCGGGCGTGGGGGAAGGTGGGGACCCACTCGTCGTTCACCTCCCGGGTGTTCCAGCCGACGTGGTCGGCGTGCAGGTGGGTGAGGATCACCAGGTCGACGGAGTCCGGGGGGAAGCCGGCGGCGGTGAGGCGCTCCAGGTAGTCGGTCCGCAGGTGGTGCCAGGCCGGGTTGGCCCGCTCCTTGCCGTTGCCTATGCCGGTGTCGACGAGGACGCGCAGCCCGCCCACGGCGAACGCGAAGCTGTGGCTGTCCAGGTGCAGGACACCCTCGTGGTCGGCGAAGTGGGGGTGCAGCCAGTCGTGGCCGGTCACCACCTCGGGGGTGGCCTCGGGCAGCAGCCACGGCCCGGTCGCGGGCGGCAGGAGGGTCTCGTCGATGCGATGGACGGTGACGCCTCCCACCGTCCAGGCGGGGATGGGGGCGGGGGCTTCGGACGTGGCGCCGGACATGGGGCTCCTCCCGTAAACGCAATCGGTTTGCGTTAAGCCATCGTAGGACCTACAGTCCGACTAACGCAAACAGTTAGCTTTTGGTGCGGGTGCCATCTCGCTCCAGCCCCGATCAGGAGAGAACGCCCATGTCCTCCGCCGAACCGCCCACCACCGAACACCCCTCCGCCGAACCTCCCGCCGAACCGCCCACCGGTCCGTCCGCCGCCGAACGGCCCGCCACCGACCTCACGCCGCCCGAGGCCGCCCGCTGGGCCGCCCGGGCCGGGCTCCCCCTGCCCGCCGACCGCCACGACCCGGTCGCGGCCACCGCCAACCAGCTGCTCTCCGTCGTCGCGGTCCTGCGGGAGCTGGACTTCGGGGACACCCCGCCCGCGAGCGCCTACTGCGCGGAAAGCGCCCACTACACGGACGAGGAGACGCACGATGCAGCCGTATGAGCTCTCCCTCGCCGCCGCCGCGGAGGAGATCCGGGCCCGGCGACTGTCCCCCGTCGAACTGGTGGACTCGGTCCTCGACCGCATCGAGCTGGTCGAACCGCACCTCGGCGCCTACGTCGCGGTCACCGCGGAGCGGGCGCGCCGGGCGGCCCGCGAGGCCGAGCAGGAAGCGGCGCGCGGCCTGCACCGGGGGCCGCTGCACGGCGTCCCGATGGGGCTCAAGGACCTGATCGACGTCGCCGGGCTGGCCACCACGGCCAGTTCCCGGGTCCGCGCCGACCACCGCGCGCAGGCCGACAGCACGGTCGCCGCCCGCCTGGCCGCGGCCGGCGCGATCCTGGTCGGCAAGACGCACACCCACGAGTTCGCCTACGGCCTGACCACCCCGCAGACCGGCAACGCCTGGGACCGCGGCCGGGTCGCCGGCGGCTCCAGCGGCGGATCCGCCGTCGCCGTCGCCGCGGGCGCCGCGACCTTCGCGCTGGGCACCGACACCGGCGGCTCGATCCGGGTGCCCGCCGCGCTCAACGGGGTCGTCGGCCTCAAGCCGACCTACGGCCTCGTCCCCCGCCACGGCGTCGCGTCCCTGTCCTGGTCGCTGGACCACGTCGGCCCGATCGCCCGGACCGTCGAGGACACGGCCCTCGTCCTGGACGCCCTCGCCGGGCACGACCCGCGCGACCCCGCCTCGCTGGCCACCCCCGCCGTCGGCCATCAGCCGGGCGCGGACACGGACCTGACGGGGCTGCGCGTCGGCGTGCCGCGCAGCTACTACTTCGACCGCGTCGACGTGGAGGTGGAGGCCGCCGTCCGGCGCGCCATCGAACACCTGGAGGCACTCGGCGCACGGCTCGTCGACGTCGACATCCCGATGACCCGCTACCTCCAGGCGACTCTGTGGGGGCTGGTGGCACCGGAGGCCACCGCCTACCACGAGCACTCCCTGCGGGCGGTGCCCGAGCTGTACCAGGCGGACGTCCGCGCCCTCCTGGAGGCCGGCGAGCTGATGACCGCCGGGGACTACCTGCGCGCCCAGCGCTCCCGGACGCTCATGCGGCAGGAGTGGGCCCGGATGCTGGAGGAGGTCGACGTGATCGCCGCCCCGACCGTCCCGGTCACCGCGGTACGGACCGACCAGGAGGCCGTCACCTGGCCCGACGGCACGGTCGAGAGCGTCCCCGACGCCTATGTGCGCCTGTCCGCCCCCGCCAACATCACCGGGGTGCCCGCCCTGTCCGTCCCGGTCGGCCGGGACGCGGCGGGCCTGCCGATCGGCATGCAGCTGCTCGGCCGGCCGCTCGGAGAGCGCACGCTGCTGCGGGTCGGCCACGCCTTCGAGCGGACGCAGCCCGCCCGGGCGCTCGCGCCGGCGGTCTGAGAACAGCAGGCGGGCCGGGCCGGACGGCGCCGGCCCGCCGTCCGGCTCCGAGGCGGGCCCCCCGGCACCCCGGCACCCCGGCACCCCGTAAACGCAAGGATTGTGCTTTAAGGTGTTTATCATGAGTCGCAAACAGATGGTGCGCCCCGGCGGGCGCAGCGCCCGGGTCCAGGCATCGGTGCACACCGCTGTGCGTGAACTCCTCGCCGAGGTGGGCCGCGACGCGCTGACGGTGCCGCTGGTCGCGCAGCGCGCGGGCGTCACCCCGTCGACGGTCTACCGCCGCTGGGGTGACCTCCAGGAGCTGCTGTCCGACGTCGCCGTGGAGCGCCTGCGGCCCGACACGGCGCCGGAGGACCTGGGCGACCTGCGGTCCGACCTGACGGCCTGGGCCGAACAGTTCCTCGACGAGATGGCCTCCCCCTCGGGCCGCGCCTACATCCGCGACGCCCTGCTCGGCGACCCGGACGGCGGCAACGCCGGCCAGTGCTCGGACTACGCGGCCGAACAGGTCGGCGCCGTGCTGAGCCGGGCGGGCGGCCGCGGGGAGGACACGCCCGGCGTCGAGGCGGTCATGGACGGCGTCGTCGCCCCCCTGATGTACCGCATCCTCTTCCGCCCGGCCGGCCTCGACCCCGCGTACGCGCGCCGGCTCGTGGCCGAACTCCTCGACCCGTACGGGGCCGGTCCTTCGGGCGGATGATCGTTCACCGGGCGAGGACGGGCAGCTCACGTTATCGACGGGCAGCTCAAGTTATAAGCTTCTGCGGGACGTTCACGAGCCCGGCCGCTGGCCGGGACCTCGCCTGGGAGGAAGCGTCGTGGGGAAGAAGATCCCGGTGCGGACCGGATGCCAGAACTGCTCGCGGTGCACCGGCTCGATCGGCGGCAACGCGGCCCGCAAGACGGTGCGGGGCACCGGGGTGGCGCTCGGCGCGGTGGTCACCGTCGGCCTGAGCCTCCTCTTCATCCGGAGGTGCCGCGCCTGCGACCACCCCATGGGCAGCCACCACCACCACTGATCGCGCCGCCGGACCTCCGCAACCCGGCTCCGACCCGGCATCCGGGCCGGAGCCGGGCGGGCGTCAGGCGTCCAGGTGCTTGAGGAAGTCGAGCAGCGCCTCGTTGACCTCCGCCGGGCGCTCCTGCTGCGTCCAGTGCCCGGTGTCCGGCAGCCGGACGTGGCGGTGCAGCTTGGGCACCCGGCTCAGCAGGTGGGCCAGCACCTCCGGTGGGACGAGCGCGTTCACCATGTCCTGTTCGCCGGCCACGTACAGCGCCGGCACGTCGATCGTCACGCCGTCGAAGGCGGCCATCAGTTCGGCGTTGCGGTCGATGTTCCGGTACCAGTTGAGCCCGCCCGTGAAGGCGTGCTCGCCGTGCAGGGCGTAGTCGGCCGCGAGGGCGTCGATGTCCGCCTCGGTGAGCCAGGCCGGCAGCTGCGCCGGCTCCGGGATGGTGTCCAGCAGGACCTTGCCCTCGGGGACGACCCATGGCTGCGGCTTCCCCCCACCGCGCGGGCCACCGCCCAGGATGCGGCGGAAGCTGGACTTCACGTCGGCCGCCAGTTCGGCGTCGGCGCGGCCCGGCTCCTGGAAGTAGTTCTGGTAGAAGCCCTCGCCGAAGTTCTCCCGGGACTCCCGCAGCGGCCGCGGCCCGCTGGGCAGCGGCGGCACGCTCAGCCCGGCGACCCCGCGCACCAGGTCCGGCCGAAGCGCGGCGGTGGCCCAGGCGACCGGCGCGCCCCAGTCGTGCCCGACCACGACGGCCCGCTCCTCGCCGAGCGCGCGGATCAGCGCCGTGACGTCGCCGACCAGGTGCAGCAGGGAGTACGCGTCCACCCGCTCGGGCTGCTCGCTGCGGGCGTAGCCGCGCTGGTCGGGGGCGACGACCCGGTAGCCGGCCGCGGCGAGCGGGGCGAACTGGTGGCGCCAGGAGTACCAGCTCTCCGGGAAGCCGTGCAGCAGCAGGACCAGCGGGCCCTCGCCCTGTTCCGCGACGTGCAGACGGACACCGTTCACCTCGACGTGGCTGTGCTTGATCGCGTCGTTCAAGTCCCGCTCCCGGTCCGGTGGAAGGGCCGGGGCATCCGTTTCGCCCCGGTCCTTCCCGGCGCAACACCGCCGGGGCGCGGGGCATTCCCGCCGCCCCCCGGGGAAAACGGCCGAGGCCGCCCCGGAACTCCGGGACGGCCTCGGTGTGGTGATGGAAGGTCAGTTCACCGTGTAGCTGTAGGGGATCGCCGCGAGCACCGAACCGGTGGTGCCCAGGGTGTTGTTGGCGGTCGCCACCGAGCTGGGGGCGGACACCAGGTACAGCACACCGTGGACGGTGCTGCCCTTCGCACCGGTCGGGGTCACGGTGACCTGGAGCGAGCCGCTGGCGCCCGGCTGGACGGTCACCGGGTTGGCGGCCGGGGCCGAGGCGTTGACCGCCAGGGCGTACGGGTCACCGGTGCTGGAGGTCAGCGCCGGGTCGAACGCCTGGGTGTGCGCGGTCGCGGTGATGGTGGCGGTGCCGGCCGGGGCACCGGCGGTGCCGAACGGGCCGACCTGCTGCAGGAAGGTGCCCCACACGCCGGGGAGGACCGGCTGCGACGCGCTGCCGTTGTCGGTCACGACCGAGATGGTCGAACCGTCCTGGGCCTTCTTCAGGTCGCCGAAGAGGTCCGGCGAGCCGGTGGTGCCGGACAGCTCCAGGTGGGCCGGCGTCGAGGAGGCCGCCACCGCCTTCAGCTGGTCGGTGCCCGGCGGGACGAGGAAGGACGGCACCGCGGAGGTGAGGCTCAGCGGCAGGGTGACCGTCGCGGAGGCGCCCTGCGGCACCAGCGGGATGTCGGTGCGGCGGTCCAGGCGGCCGTCGGCCGAGATCTTCTGGGTGGCGACGGTGTTGTTGGTGTAGTTCACCTGGACGGTGACCGGCTTGCCGGCCGCCAGCTTGGCGTGCGGGTCGTTCGGCAGGCCGGCGGTGGCGACGTTCTGGTTGAACGCGACGGTGCCGGCGAAGTCCTGGGCGAGCTCCTGGCCGCTGACCGGGCCGAGCACGTTCAGGACGAACCGCCAGCGGCCGGCGGCCGGGTTGACGGTGGTGGCCGAGACGCCGGCGGTGGTGCCGGTCAGGTTGCCCTGCGCGTCGAGCAGGCCGTTGCCCTCGATGTCGATCGGGGTGCCGTTCGGGCTGATCAGCGCGCCCTGCATGAGCAGCTTCGGATCCTTGGCGACGGTGACGCCGACCCGCAGGTCCTTCTGGCCCTTCGGGACGTCGAAGGCGTACGCGAAGCTCTGCGTCGGCGAGGCGTTGCGGCCGTTGCCACCGGTGATGGTGCCGGTGAAGGTGCCCTTGCCCTGGTTGACCGGGACGAGGCTGCGCAGCACGACCGGAACGCTGGTGGCGGTGCCGTTGGAGCTGGCGACGGTGATCGCCTGGCTGGAGTCGCCGCTGGTGCCCGGGGTGGTGAGCTGAACCTTGAGGGTCTTGGTCTCACCCGGCTTCAGGTCCGCGACGCTCGGGCTGACGGCGCCGGCCGGCACCGCGCGCTGGGTGGCGGTGCCCAGCTGGACCGGGCCGTTGTAGCCGGCCTTGCCCGCCGGGGTGTACAGGACGGCGGTCCACTCGCCGGCCACCGGGTGCGGGACGTCCACCAGGCCGAAGTCGGCCGGGGTGGCGCCGCCCTGCGGACGGGTGTTGGTCTCGAAGCGGCCCGACGGGTCGAGCAGCGTCATGCGGACCACGGAGCCGTTGGTGACCGGGCTGGCCGCACCCTGCCAGGCGATCGACGCCGCGAGGCGGTCGGCGCCGGCCGGGACGGTGAACTTGACCTGCTTCTGCACCCAGGTGGCGCCGTTGGTGGCGTACTTGAAGGTGTCGGTGGAGGCCGTGTCCAGCTGGACGGTCTGCTGGTTGCTCGACTGCGGCACGAAGGTGCGGGTCGCGCCGCTGACCGTCTGCGGGGCGGAGCTGGTGTTGGTGACGGTCACGTCGGCGGTGTGGGTCGAGCCGGGGTTGCCGGCGATGTCGACCTGACCGGTGGTGACGACGACGGTCTTGCTGTCCGACGCGCCGGAGCCGGCGTGGTAGCCGCGGGCGGCCTCGACGGCGGCGCGGACGTTCAGCAGGCCGGCGCCCTGCTCCTCGGCCGGGACGCCGAGGTCCTGGGCGGTGCCGGTGATGAACTTCTTCACCAGCGCCGGGGCGGGCGACTGGCCGTTGTGGGTGTCGCGGTAGGCCTGGATGACCAGGGCCGCGGCGCCGGTGACGAACGGCGCGGCCTGGCTGGTGCCGCCGAACGACTGGATCGGCGAACCCTGGCCGCTGTAGCCGGTGCAGTCGGTGTACTTGCTGGTGTCGGGCGAGCAGAGCGCCCAGTCCGACTCGCCCGGCGCGACCAGGTCGACCGTGCGGCCGGCCTGGGTGAAGCCGCCCGAGGAGAGCGCGGAGATGCGGTTGTTGCTCCAGGTCTTGTTGGAGAACTGGGCGGCCGCGTAGCCGGTCTGCTGGTAGTTCTGGTTGTCCGTCGAGGCGCCGACCGCGATCACGTTCGGGTCGGTGGCCGGGGTGCCGATGGTGCCGCTGATGCCCGCGTCGCCGGTGGAGACGGAGACGGTGACACCGGCCTTGACGGCCTGGTCGTTGAAGAGCGAGATGGTGTCGTGCGCGCCGCTGTCCGGGGTGACGTTGCCGCCGAAGGACTCGTTCAGCACGTCGACCTTGGCGACCGAGACCGCGTAGTCGATGGACTGCAGGATCGACGAGTTCGACATGATCTCGCCGCCGGCCCGCAGGGCGACCAGCGAGGCGTCCGGGGCGAGGCCGCGGATGCGGATGTTGCAGCCGGCCGGCAGACCGCGGGAGGCGTTCACGAACTTCGAGACGTCGTAGACCTGGCGGCCCTGGGCGATGACCGCCGAGGCGTCGCCGAAGGCCTCCGCGCCACCGGTCGGCGCGTCCACGCCGTCGCCCGCGAAGTCCTGGTAGTCGACGACCGCGTGCGAGCCGTCGGCCCGGATGAAGTCCGGGTTGTTCGGGTCGAGGCCGTCCGCGATGTAGGCGACCTTGACGCCCTTGCCGGTGGCCAGGTCGGCCGCGCCGGGCTTGCCGTCGGCGCCGACGGCGTGCGTCGAGTAGAGGCCCTCCGGCTCCAGCAGCGGCTGGGACGGGTCGGACGGGCAGATCGTGTTGGTCGCGTTCTGCTCGGCGCCCTGGCCGTTGCTGCCCGAAACGGCCTGCGGGGCGGCGGCCTTGGCCGACTTGGCACCGGACTTGGTGTCCGCGGCGTCCTTCGCGGCCGCGGCCTTGCCGGCGGCCGGCGGCGTGACGGTGACCTGCTCGTCCGCGACGACCGAGGCGACGGCCGGGTCGGCCAGCAGCGCGGCACGCAGCGCGGGGCTCACCGTGGCCGAGAACGCGTTCCCGACCACGAAGCTCTTGATGTTGGTGCCGCCGTTGGCCTTGACCTTGTCCAGCAGCGGCGCCTGGGCGTTCGCGGCCTTCTGCTTACGGGCGCCGAGGTGGCCGTTGTCGGCCGGGGCGTCCGCTATCTGGTCCTTGAGAATCACGATCACCGGCACCGGGGTCCCGTCCGCGGACGCCACGGGGGCGTTCTGCGGGTCCGGGAGCGGAGCTGCGTTGGCGCTGGACCCGAAGGTCAGGACCATGGACGCGGCGGTGACCGTGACGGCAGCTGCTAGCTGGGATTTCCGCCAGCCGATCAATGGACATCCTTTCGTCTGATGAGACGTCAGGTTGCGCGGCCCAGCGTACGCGGATCCAGGTCGGACGCGTGGTTGCTCCGGACCGCGCGTCCCGACAGCGGTCGCATTCCAGCGCATCCGACACGACCACGACAAGGGGGGAAATCCCCATTAGAAAGTAAAAAAGACCATCAGAAAGTAAAATTCACGGCAGAAATCGGGCCATGTCCGCCCCTTTTCGCTGACCAGACCCGGTCGGAACTGTCCGATCCCGGTCGGAAAAAATCGGTGGCGAACTCTGGACAGTGGCGGACCACCGCCACCTGGGACACACCGTCAGCACCGCCACACACCCTTCCCCCCGGACCCACTCTGAAACCGGACATGACAGAACGGGCGCGCGGTCACACCGACGCCCGGTGGCCGGAACCCCCCGGCCGCCGAGCGATCAGCACCCGATCAGCCGGCGGCCAATCGCTCCTGGGCGTCCGACAGATCCTCGGCGGTGGGCGCGTCGTCCTGGGTCAGCCGGTGGCGCCAGTACCCGGTGAAGTCGATCGACCGCTTCGGCACGCCGCGCTCCGCCACCAGGTGGCGGCGCAGCGCCCGCACCGCGCCCGCCTCCCCCGCGAGCCAGGCGAACGGCGCGCCGGCCGGCAGCGCGGCGGCCCGCACGGCCCCGGCCAGCACGACCCCGGGGGCCGCCCCGCCCCGGACCGACCAGTGCACGGCCAGCTCGGCACGGCTCTCCAGCGGCTGCCGCTCGGCCTCGTCCGCGACCTCGACGAACGCGAGGGCCCGCACCCCGGCGGGCAGCGCCTCGACCAGCGTCGCGATCGCCGGCAGCGCCGTCTCGTCCCCCGCCAGCAGCACCCAGTCGGCAACGGCGGCGGCCTCGGCGAGCGGGACCGGCGGGGCGTACAGCGCCGAGGGGCCGACCATCCCGAGCCGCTGCCCCGGCTCCGCGCGCTCCGCCCAGGCGGCGGCCGGACCGGTGTCGCCGTGCAGCACGAAGTCGATCTCGACCAGGCGGGTGCCGGGCCGCCGGCGCCGGAGGGTGAAGCTGCGCAGCAGCGGGCGCCCCGCCTCGGGGATCGCCAGGTACGCCTGGTACCAGCTCATCGGGTCGTCGCTCTGCGCGGGCAGCTCGGGCACCGCCTGGCCGGGACGGGGGAAGCACAGCTTCACCTGCTGGTCGGGCGCCGTGCCCACGGAGTCCGCCAGGGCCTCGGCCTCGAAGGTGACCCGGGCGGTGCGCGGCGTGATCCGGCGGACCTCGACGACCTCGGCGAAGGTGACGGGCAGTGTCATCGCAAAACCCCTTCGGTTGATAACCTTACGACATAAAGAGTTGTCGCGGCCGAGGATACTTTACGCCATAAGGAGTTGCTGCATGGTCGTCTACGCCGGACAGGGCGACGCCCACCGGTCCCTGTCCCTGCTCTGGGGCGCACCACCGCAACCGCGCACCGGGCGCAGCGGCCCCAAACCGGGCCTCAGCGTCGACGCGATCGTCTCCGCCGGCATCGCGGTCGCCGACGCGGACGGCATGGCCGCGCTCTCGATGCGCGCCGTCGGCGAACGGCTCGGCCGCACCGCCATGGCCCTCTACACCTACGTCCCGGGCAAGGCCGAACTCCTCGACCTGATGCACGACCGGGCACTCGGCGAACTGCGGCCTTCCGTCGCGGACTTGGAGGGCTGGCGCCCCGCCGTCACCGCCTGGGCCGAGGAACTGTACGCCTGCTACCTGCGCCACCCCTGGATCCTCCAGGTATCGCAGGCCCGCCCGGTGCTCGGACCGGCCGAACTCGCCGCCATGGAAAGCCTGTTGCGTGCCCTGCAATCGGCCGCCCTCGCACCCCCGCGGCTGCACGGCGTCGTCGCGGCGCTCTGGCAGTTCGTCCGCGGCACGGCCGCCGTGGCCGCCGAATCACGCGGCGCCGCCGCCGCGACCGGCATCGCCGACGAGGACTGGTGGACCGCCCGGTCCGCCCGACTCGCCGAACTGGCACCGGACTTCACCGAGCGCTTCCCTCTGCTGACCGCCCTCCAGGGCGCCTCCGACGGCACGCCGCAGGACCGCGACCGGGCGGCCTTCCGCACCGGGCTCGCCGTCCTGCTCGACGGCGTGGCGGCCTCGGGGGCGGGGGCTGATCAGAGTGCCGGTCGGGGTGCCGGTCGGGGCGCGGATCAGGGCTCGGGTTGAGCCGCTGATCAGCCTCGGCGGGCCGCCGGGATCGCCAGCAGGATGCCGAGCACCAGCAGGGTGGCGTACCCGGCGGTCTCATGGCCGTCCGGGACCAGGAAACGGACAAAGCCGAACAGCCGGAAGCCCCCCAGCCAGTCCGCCGCCAGGCCGGACCCGCCGCCGAGGATCAGCACGAAACCGAGATAGCCGAGCAGCGTCTTCATACCCCGAGCCTAGGCAGCTCCCGGCGCCCGGGAATCCGACTTTCGGCGCGACCCGGGGATGACCAAAGTCGTCCCGGCGGCTTCCGCCGGCCGTCCCGGAGCCGCCGGTCGCCGCCCGCCCGCCGCCCGGCCGTCCCGGTGCCGTACCGCCCGGGGTCCGGACGGAGCAGCAGGCGCGGCGGCCCGGCGGCGCCCCGGGTACGTTCGCCGTGTGCAGCAGATGCCACAGCATGTCAGCAGAGTGGCGGCGGCCGCCGCGGTGTCCGCCCTGATGCTCGCCGCCGGCGCCCCGACCGCCCCCGGGCAGGACGCCGCCGGTGCGATCGGCGGCGAACGGCTCGGCCGGTCCGCCGTCCAGGTCGCTCCGCTGGCCGGGGCGCCCGCGCTGCCGCCCACGTTGACCGGGCGGTCCTGGCTGGTCGCCGACGCCGGCACCGGCGAGGTCCTCGCGGCCCACAACGCCCACCTCCAGCTCCCCCCGGCCAGCACCCTGAAGATGCTCTTCGCGGACACCGTGCTGCCCAAGTTCGACCGCACGACGGAGCACAAGGTCACCACGGCCGAACTGGCCAACGTCGGCGCCGGCAGCAGCCTCGTCGGCGTCAAGGAGGACCTGCCGTACCGCGTCGAGGACCTCTGGCGGGGCGTCTTCCTCAGCTCCGGCAACGACGCCGTCCACGTCCTCGCGCACATGAACGGCGGCCTCCAGCAGACCGTCGCCGAGATGCAGGCCCGCGCCCAGGCCCTGCAAGCGCGCGACACCAAGGTGGTCTCCCCCGACGGCTACGACATGGACGGCCAGGTCTCCTCCGCCTACGACCTCACCCTGTTCGCCCGCGCCGGGCTGCGCAACGCCGACTTCCGCTCCTACTGCTCCACCCGCACCGCGCACTTCCCCGGCGGACTCGACAAGCTCACCGGGCAGCGCACCAGCTTCGACATCGCCAACACCGACCGGCTGCTCGGCAAGTACCAGGGCCTGATCGGCGTCAAGAACGGCTACACCACCAACGCGGGCGCCACCTTCACCGGCGCCGCCCAGCGCGGCGGCCGAACCCTGCTGGTGACGGTGATGCACCCGGACACCCAGACCCGGGTCTACGACGAGGCGGCCGAGCTGCTCGACTGGGGCTTCGCGGCGGCCGACAAGGTCCAGCCGGTCGGGCAACTGGTGGAGGACACCGCCGCCGCCCGCCCGGCCACCATCACCGGCCGGGCCGGCGCTGCCTCCTCCGCCGCCCCCGCCGCCATCGCCGGTCAGGCGCACCCGCAGGCCGTCCGGGGCAACGACCCCGGCCTCGCCCCGGCCGCCTGGACGGCCATCGCACTCGGCGCCGTCCTCGCCCTGTGGGCCGCCGGGCGCACCGCCGCCCGCCGCCGCGCCGCACTCGCCGCCGACCCGGCCGCGCTCCCCGACCCGGGCGCCACCGCCCTCGGCGGGCACGGCCACCGCGGGCTGGCCCGCCGGGCCCGGGCCCTGGTCAGGCACGCCCTAGACTTCCGGCCATGACCACGCCCGACCCCGTTTCCTCCGACCGGCTCGCCCGGATCGTCAGCCTCTCCTCCGGGAGCTACCTGCTCGTCACCACCTACAAGAAGGACGGCACCACCGTGCCGACCCCGGTGTGGGTGGTGCGCGACGGCGAGGCGCTCGGCGTCTGGACCGTCGCCGACTCCTGGAAGGTCAAGCGGATCCGCAACCGCGCGGACGTTCTGGTGGGCCCCTGCGACGTCAAGGGCCGGCCGACCGGCGAGCAGTACCCCGCCACCGCCGAGATCCTCAGCCCCGAACGCACCGCCGCCTACCGCACCCTGCTGCGCCAGAAGTACGGCCTGCTCGGCGTGCTCACCCTGCTCGGCAGCCGCCTGCGCCGCGGCGAGCGCGGCACCGTCGGCATCCGGATCACCCTCACCTGACGCACCACCCGGCTGGCAGGGCCCCCGGTCACTCGCCGGGCCGGCCCGGGGAAAGGCGTGACGAGGAAGGGCGTGGGAGAGGCCATGGAGGACAGGGACGCGGACGGGGCCCGGGGCGGGCTGCCGCTGCTGGTGGTGGACGCGGCCAACGTGGTCGGGTCGGTGCCCGACGGGTGGTGGCGGGATCGACGGGGCGCCGCCGAGCGGCTGCGGGACGCGCTGGTCGCCGTCGCCGGGCAGGGCCTGCCGGAGCGGCCCGGGCCGCTGGAGGTGGTGCTGGTCGTGGAGGGCGCGGCCCGAGGTGTGGACGGACTGCCCGAGGTACGGGTGGTCGCGGCGGCCGGCAGCGGTGACGACCGGATCGTCGAGCTGGTCCGGGCGGCCAGAGCCGAACAGCCGGACCGGGACTGCCTGGTCGTCACCGCCGACCGCGAACTGCGGGCCCGGGTCGGCGCGCTGGGCGCGGCGGTCACCGGGCCGCGCAGCGTGCGGCGTTAGGGCCGGTCCCGTTCAGTCCCGTTCGGTCCTGTCGCGCGCGCGGCAGGACCGAACGGGACCCGTTCCGGGACGCGCGGCGGGGTCAGTCCGCCTGGGTGGCGTACATGCCCCAGTGGATCGCCTGGTCGGAGGCGGTCACCGTGAACAGGAGGTCCCGGCCGGGCCGGGCGGGGATCTCCACCGAGCCGATGCCGGTCGCGCCGACCGGGCACTGGACCGTGAAGTCGGCCGGCGCCAGGCCGGCGACGTGGACCTGGACCGAGCCGCCGCCCTGGCAGCCCACCGTCACGGTGAAGGGCTGAGAGGGGTTGACGGAGGCCGTCACCGCGCCACCGTCGCCGATCCAGTCCGGGATCCAGATCAGGCCCGTCTCCCCCGGGTGCGGCAGGATCTCCCCCGTCCCCATACCGCTCTGGACCGCAGCCGGGCCCGGCTGCGCCGAGGCCGTCCCGGCGACCGCCAGTACCGCCGCCAGCGCGGCCGCGCTGGCGGCCAGCATCCGCTTCCCCGTACGTGTCATCGCTACTCCCCGCTGCGTTGACCATCCGTCCGGCCGCACGAGCGCGCGCGGCCGGGCCGGGTGCCGACCCTCGGCACACGAAGGGATCTTATGACGATCAGATTTCGCCGAGGGCGGATTCGCCTGACCCCGGCCCTCGAACCACGCCCCCGCGCGGCGGGCTGAAGCGACCCCGGGGCTGAACGCGTATGGGCGCCTCCCGGAACCCGACCACGGGCACCGGCATCTAGTTGACGGGTAGTAGCCGGGGCCCAGCGCATCGGGAGGCGCCGTCCCGGACGCTACCTGGTCACACCGGGTGCGTCATCCGAATTAATCCGGGCCCGAGGCCCGCCGTACGGGTCTCGCCGGGCCCGCGACGCCAGGGCGCTCCCACCGGTCCCCACCGGTTCGGACCGTACGGGAACCAACCGTGCCCGTCGTCCGACTGCTGGGGGGTGAGTGCGAAGTCGCCGGGTGTCCGGCCCTTGAGTGTGCTGGCGGGGTTCGCCCTGCTGCTGGTGGTGGTGTTCGTGGTGGCGTACGCGGTGGGACGGCAGGCGGGCCCGGTGTCCCCGGGGCTGACGCCCGGGGGCGGCGCGTCGCCCGGGGCACCCGGGATGGGCGGGCACGACATGGGCGGGATGCGATGAGCCCGGTCGCGGGGGCCGACGCCGGGGCCCTGGTGAGCACCGATCTGGCGGTCGGCGGGATGACCTGCGCGGCCTGCGTGGGCCGGGTGGAGAAGCGGCTGGCCCGGATCGACGGAGTGACGGCCGGGGTGAACCTGGCGACCGGTCGGGCCCGGGTGCTGCACCCGGCCGGGGTGCCGGTCGCAGAGCTGGTGGCGGCCGTCGAACGAGCGGGATACACCGCCGAGTTGGCGCCCGCCGGGGCGGGCGTCGGGCTGCCGGACGAGGAGCCGGCGGAGCGCTGGCGGCTGCTGGTGACGACGCTGCTGGCCGTCCCGGTGGTGGTGCTGTCGATGGTGCCGTCACTACAGTTCCCCGCCTGGCAGTGGGTCTGCTTCGCGCTGGCCGTCCCGGTGGTGACCTGGGGGTCGGTCGGGTTCCACCGCCGGGCCTGGCAGGGGCTGCGGCACGCGGCGGCCACCATGGACACCCTGGTCAGCCTGGGGGTGGTGGCGTCCTTCGGCTGGTCCGCGTACGCGCTGGTGTTCGGCGGCGCCGGGGAGGTCGGCATGCGGATGCCGTTCTCGCTGACCGCGGACGGCGGCGGCGCGGCGCACGTCTACCTGGAGGCGGCGGTCGGGGTGCCGCTGTTCGTGCTGGCCGGGCGGCTGCTGGAGGGCCGGGTGCGGCGGCGCAGCGGTTCCGCGCTGCGGGCGCTGGCCGAACTGGGCGCGAAGCAGGTGTGCGTCCGGGACGGCGGGACCGGCGAGGAGCGCCTGGTACCGATCGAACTGCTGCTGCCCGGGCAGGAGTTCGTGGTGCGGCCGGGTGAACGGGTGGCCACCGACGGGGTGGTGGTCGAAGGCGGTTCGGCGCTCGACCTGAGCCTGCTGACCGGGGAGAGCGTGCCCGTGGAGGTCGGCCCCGGGGACGCGGTGGCCGGCGCGACCGTCAACGTCGGCGGCGCGCTGGTGGTACGGGCGACGGCCGTCGGCGCCGACACCCAACTCGCCCGGATCACCACGCTGGTGGCGGACGCCCAGGCCGGCAAGGCCCGGGCGCAGCGCCTCGCCGACGCGGTGGCCGGGGTGTTCGTGCCGTGCGTGCTGGCGGGCGCGGTGTGCGTGCTGGGCTTCTGGCTCGGCGCGGGCGCGGCCCCGCAGGCGGCGGTGACGGCGGCGGTCGCCGTGCTGGTGGTCGCCTGCCCGTGCGCCCTGGGCCTGGCCACCCCGACGGCGCTGCTGGCGGCGACCGGGCGGGGCGCGGAACTGGGCGTGCTGGTGCGCGGCCCGGAGGTACTGGAGAGCCTGCGCCGGGTCGACACCGTGGTGCTGGACAAGACCGGGACGCTGACCACCGGGCGGATGGAACTGGCGGCGGTGACGGTCGCCCAGGGCTTCGACTCGGGGCTCGGCGAAGGTCTCGACGAAGGTCTCGACGAGGGTGCGGTGCTGCGGCTGGCCGGCGCGGTGGAACACCGCTCGGAGCACCCGATCGGGCGGGCCGTGGCGGCGGCCGCGCGGGAGCGCTGCGGTCCGCTCCCCGCGGTGGACGGCTTCGCGGCCGCCACCGGGGTCGGGGTGTCCGGGGTGGTCGAGGGCCGGAGCATACGGGTGGTCCGCCCGGACGGCACGGCGCAGCCGCTGCCCGCCGACCTCGCGGACGCGGTCACCGCCGCCTCGGACACCGGCCGCACGGCCGTGGTGGTCGAACTGGACGGGCGGGCCGCGGCCGTGCTCGCCGTCGGCGACACGCTGCGCTCGGGCAGCTGGCGGGCGCTCCACCGGCTGCGCGGGATGGGACTGGACACCGTCCTGCTGACCGGCGACGGCCCGGGCGCGGCCCGGGCGGTGGCGCGCGAGCTGGGCATCGAACGGGTGCACGCCGCGGCCTCGCCGGAGGGCAAGGCCGCGGTGGTGGCCGAGCTGCGGGGCGCCGGGCGGACGGTCGCGGTGGTCGGCGACGGCGTCAACGACGCGGTGGCACTGGCCTCGGCGGACCTCGGGGTGGCGCTGGCCTCGGGCAGCGACGCCGCGATCGGCGCGGCCGGACTCACCCTGGTGCGCGGCGACATCGAGGCGGTGGTGGACGCCGTCCGGTTGGCCCGGCGCACCCTCGGCACGATCCGGGCCAATCTGCTGTGGGCCTTCGGCTACAACGTGGTGCTGATCCCGCTGGCGGCCGTCGGCCTGCTCAACCCGATGCTGGCGGCGGTGGCGATGTCGCTCAGCTCGCTGCTGGTGGTCGGCAACAGCCTGCGGCTGCGCACCTGGCAGCCCGGGCGCGGCGCCTCGGCGGCCCGGAAGGGGGTACGGCGATGAGCGCGATCGGACGGCTGCGGGTGGTCGGCCCGCCGGTGGGCGCGGCGGCGCTGACGCTGGTGCTGCTGACCGGGTGGACGGCGGTCGGCGGGGCCGGGCGGCCCCGGCCGGTGGAGGCCGGCCCGGGCTGGCTGCTACTGCCGACGGCGGGCGCGGCCCCGGCCACGGCGGCGTTCTTCACGATCCGCAACCCGGGCGACGTACCGGACGAACTGACCTCCGCCAGCTGGGAGTTCGGCGGCAGGATCACGATCAAGCGGCACCTCCACCAGGGCGCCGCAGGCCGCTGGGAGCCGGTGGCCGCCCTCCCGATCCCGGGCCGCGGCGAGCTGGCGATGGCCCCGGAGGACGCCGACCTGATGATCGCCGACCCCCCACCCCTACGGGCCGGCCAGTGGGTGGACTTCACCCTCGGCTTCCGCCACAGCCCGGACCTCCACCTCAAGGCCCAAGTCCTCCCCCCGGGCACCCGCCCCCGCCCGACCGAACCCCCGGCAACCTGACACTCCCCGGCCGGATCACGCCCCGCCCCCGTCGAGGCGTGATCCGGCCCGGCCGATGGCCTGTCGGGCGGAGGCAGAGAACACGAGATTGCGGTTCGAACAGGATCAGGCCCCTTTCCCGGCTCCCAGTCCTGGACCGGAACGGACCGGATTCATTTGCCGGCCTCCGGCCCGTACCACTGGAGGGCCTGTCCGGTGACGCTCGCGATGCACTCGAAGTCGCGGTCCCGGTGCAGAAGGGTCAGGCCTTGCAGTTCCGCTGTGGCCGCGACGACCAGGTCCACGGCTCCGGCGCTGCGGTGCTGACCTCGTTTGGTCAGCATGCCCTGGACGTACCAGGCGCGGTCGTAGGCGCGGTCATCGACCGGCACCCAGCCGAACAGCAGCCGCATGTCCTCGATCCCCTGAGCGCGGTCGGCCGCTGTCCGCGCGCTGTAGAAGAACTCAAGTTCGGTGATGGGACAGGTTGCGACCAAGCCCGCCGCTGCGGCTTGGTCCCAGCCGTACTGCTCGGCGTCGCCGCGCATGAAGCGCGCGAGCGCGCTGGTGTCGATCAGGAATTGCGCCGCGTTCACCGGCGGTAGTTCCTCTTGTCCTCGAAGATCTCCAGGTCGAAGGCCCCCGCATCCGCCGCGGCACGCAGCCGCGTGAGGGCGAGCGCTCGCCGCCTGTTCTCCAGCACCTCACGCAGAGCGGTGTTGACCGTCTCCCTCTTGGTGCTGGTGCCGAGAGCCTGAGCCACGTCGGCGAGCAGCTCGTCGTCCAGGTCGATCACGGTCCGGCTCATGTGATGCACCTCCTGATATCAACTCGCATCTGAAGTATATCTCGACATGTTCCAGGCGGAAGGGATGCGTGGACGGCGATGCCCAGCACTGCCGGAACGCCTGCGACGCCTCGCACGTTGGCGCCCCCCTGGGTTCCTCGGACGGGATACGCCGATGGCCCGGACCGCTGTGCGGTCCGGGCCATCGGCCGGCCGAGGAGGTGAGATTCGAACTCGTGAGGGGTTGCCTGGGCCCGCTTTCCGAGCGTGCGCCGCCGGGGTGTCGGTCAGGGGTGGGGGATGACGGCGACCGGGGACTGGGCGTGGTGCAGGGCGGCGTGGGCGACGCGGCCGAGGCGGGGGCCGAAGTCGAGGGAACGGTGGCGGCGGCCGACGACCAGGAGGGCGGCACCGGCGGAGGCTTCGACCAGGCCGCGGGCGGAGCCGAGCCGGACGTCCTCGATCACCACGGTGTCCGGGTGCCGCTCGCGCTGGCCGGCCAGGGCGAGGGTGAGCAGCTTGGCCTCCAGCGCCTCCAGTTGGGCGATCTCGGTCGGCGGCACGGCCCCGCCGGCGTAGCCGAAGACCGGCGGGAGGTCCCAGCCGTGCACGGCCCGCAGCCGGGCGCCGCGCAGGGCGGCCTCCTGGAAGGCGAAGGCGAGCACCTCCTCCTCCGGGGCGTGCGCGTCGACGCCGACCAGCACCTCGGGCCCGTCATCGCCGGCCCCGTCGGGCGCGCCCGGCTCGCGCACCACGACCACCGGCACCGTGCTGCGGGCGGCCGCGGCCATGCCGACCGAGCCGAGCAGCAGCCCGGTGAAGCCGCCGAGGCCGCGCGAGCCGAGCACCAGGAGGGCGGCGTCCGCGGCAGCGGCGACCAGGCCGTCCACCGGCGCGTCCAGGACGGCGTCGGTGTGCACCACCAGGTCGGGGTGGCGCTCGCGGATCGCGTCGGCGGCCGAGGCCAGCACCCGCTGTGCGGCGGCCGGCAGGTCGTCGGGCTCGGCGAAGGTGGCCACACCGTCGGTCAGCCACGGCCAGGCGTGCACCAGGCGCAGCGGGGCGCCCCGGAGCACCGCCTCGTCGGCGGCCCAGAGGGCGGCGGTGGTGCTCTCCGGCGAGCCGTCGACCCCGGCCAGGACGGATGGCGTCATGAGGGTTCCTCCACTGTGTCGGCGCTTGGCGGGGCGGCGCGGGGACGGTGTGCGCACTGACGGCCCGTCCGCTCCTCCCCCACCCTGGCGGTCCGCCAGGGCCTCGCGACAGAGGCCGCAGGCCCCTCGGTGACGGGACGAAAGGCCCGCCCGTGGGAGCGTACGGCGCACCCCGGCGTGCGGGGTGCCGACACCCGGGCACTACCGTGAATCCGGCAATCGCCCTGATCGGGCGGCACCTGGCGCCCTCCGGCGGCGGGTGGAGGACGGGCCAGGGCGAGTACGAGGAGGACAGCGGTGGGCGGAGCGGACGGCAGCGCGGCGGTCGGCGGCGCGCGGATGCCCCGGCTGCGCCTGGACGAGCTGCTGGAGGAGCTCCAGTGGCGGATCGACGCGGCGCGCGGCACCCAGAACCGGGTGCACAGCCTGCTGGAGGCGGTGCTCGCGGTCGGCCGGGAGCTGGACCTCGCCCAGGCGCTGCACCGGATCGTCGAGGCCGCCGCCGACCTGGTGGACGCCCGCTACGCCGCGCTCGGAGTGATCGGCCCGGACGGGCACTCGCTGTCGCAGTTCCTGACGGTGGGACTGTCCGAGGAGGAGATCGCCGAGATCGGCCCGCCGCCGTCCGGCCGGGGCATCCTCGGGGAGTTGATCCGCGACCCGCAGCCGCTGCGCTGCCCGGTGCTGTCCGAGCACCCGGCCTCGGCGGGCTTCCCGCCGAACCATCCGCCGATGCACACCTTCCTCGGGGTGCCGGTGCGGGTGCACGGCGAGGTGTTCGGGAACCTGTACCTCACCGACAAGCGCGGCGGGCTGGACTTCGACACCGACGACGAGGCGGTGATCTCCACCCTGGCTGTCGCGGCCGGGGTGGCGATCGACAACGCCCGGCTGTACGAGGAGGCGCAGTTGCGCCAGCGCTGGCTGCGGGCCAGCGCGGAGATCAGCCGCAGCCTGCTGTCGGGCGCGCCCCGGCTGGAGGTGGTGGAGCTGATCGCCCGCCGGGCCGGGGAGATCGCCGGCGCCGAGCTGGCCGACGTCTCGGTGGCGCTGGACGGTCCGCAGGAGCGGGCGGAGGAGCTGACGGTGGAGGTCGCGCTGGGCGGGGCGCCCGCCGCGCGGCTGGGGGTGACGGTGCCGGTGGACGGCACGCTGTCGGGCGCCGCGTACGCCTCCGGTTCACCGGTGACCAGCGACGACCTGGCCTGCGACGCCCGCTACCCGGCGGGCCCGGCGGGGCGCTTCGACGGGCTGGGCCCGGCGGTTGCGGTGCCGCTGGGCACCGGGGCGGGGTACGGGCGGGGCGTGCTGCTGCTGGCCCGCGCCGCCGGACAGCCGGCCTTCGGGCCGGACGAGACCGGGCCGCTGCTGGGCTTCGCGGACCAGGCGGCGCTGGCCCTGGAGCTGGCCGAGCGGCGGCGCGACGCCGAGCAGCTGACGCTGCTGGAGGACCGTGACCGGATCGCCCGGGACCTGCACGACCTGGCGATCCAGCGGCTGTTCGCGACCGGGATGACGTTGCAGAGCGCGGGCCGGCTGATCGACAGCCCGGCCGCCGCCGACCGGGTCGCCCGCGCGGTGGCGGACCTGGACGAGACCATCAAGATCATCCGGTCGACGATCTTCGGGCTGCGCGCCCACAGCGAGCCCGACCGGGGCCTGCGCGCCCGCGCCACCCGCGTCGTCGCCGAGGCGCAGGGGACGCTCGGCTTCGCGCCCCGGCTGAGCATGGAGGGCCTGCTGGACACCGACGTGCCGCAGGAACTGGCCGACCACGTGGTGGCCGTCCTCGGCGAGGCGCTCAGCAACGCCGCCCGGCACGCGCGGGCGGGCCGGGTGGAGGTGACGCTGCGAGCGCTCGCCGGGCGGCTGTCCCTGGTGGTGGCCGACGACGGGGTGGGCGTTCCCGAGGGCGGCCGGCGCAGCGGGCTGCGCAACCTCGCCGAGCGGGCCGAGCGGGTGGGCGGCGCCTTCACGGTCGGGCCCGCCGAGGGCGGCGGCACCCGGCTCTCCTGGGAGGCCCCGCTCAGCTCCTGACGTGCCGTCACCGGGCCTTCGCCCACGTCGCTCCGCCCCCTTGCGCACGCCGTCCCTACTCGAACGACCGAACGTCCTCGGGCGGGTTCACACGTCAAGCACGCCCCCTTCGAAGAACGCTCTCAACATCCATTGTCGCCACGCATGTTCGACGGTAGAGTCGCCGTTCGCCGAGCACGGATGAGCATTCGACGGCATCATTTGGGGCGGCCATGTCAATTAATCAGGACACCCTCCAGGTCGTTCCCGACCTGATCCACGCGTTCACGGAAATGGCACGCCGCAATCCCCGGCACCCCGCGATCGTCCAGCGGGGGCGCACCCTCGACTACGGCCGGCTCGCAGAGCTGGCGAACACCCTGGCCAGGCGCCTGGGACCGGACCCCGGCACGGTCTCCGTGCCGGCCGTCCACACGGCCGAAACGGTGGTCGCACTTCTCGGCGTGCTGACCGCCGGGGGCGTGTACTGCCCGATCGATCCGGCATTCCCGGCGGCCCGTCGACACGCCATGGCGACGGCCGCGAACTGCCGCACGGCGATACTCGGCGAAGCCGGCGCGGACCACCAACTCGACGCTCGATTAGTAGAGTTACCCGCCCTCTCGGAATTCCCCGGAGAACCGCCCGGAACCCCTCCGGCGGACCGTGCCGCAAGCGGCCCGGAACATCCGGCCTACATTCTCTTCACGTCGGGTTCGACCGGGCAGCCGAAACCCGTCGCCACTCCCCGCCGGGCCGTCGCGGCCACGGCCCACGCACTGCGCGACCTCTTCCACCTCACCCCCCAGGACCGGGTGCTCCAGTTCGCCTCGCTCAACTGGGACACCTGCTTCGAGGAGATCCTCCCGGCACTCACCGCGGGCGCCACCCTCGTCCTCGACCCCGACGCGCACTGCGGGTCGTTCCCGCGCTTCCTGCGGATGGTCGAGCGCGAGCGGATCACCGTCCTGGACCTGCCGACCGCCTTCTGGCACGAACTCGTCCACCACCTGGTCGACGACCGGGCCGAACTGCCGCCCCGCGTCAGGCTCCTGGTGATCGGCGGGGAGGCCGTCCAACCGGCCCGGCTGGACGACTGGGCCCGGCTGGACACCGGGCGGATCCGGCTGCTGAACACCTACGGCTGCACCGAGACCACCCAGATCACCCACGCCGTCGACCTGTCCGGACCGCTCGCCCGCGAACCGGCCCGGCCCGGCGCCGACCGCGCACCGGCCGCCCGCGCACCGATCGGCCACGCCCTGCCGCACGTCATCGAACGCCTCGGCGATCAGGGCGAGTTGCTGATCGGCGGGCCCGGCCTCGCGCTCGGCTACCCCGGCCTGCCCGAGGCGACGGCGGCCCGGTTCACCACCGTCGACGGCGAGCGGTACTTCCGCACCGGCGACCGGGTGAGCCGCAGCCCGGACGGCCTGCTCACCCACCAGGGCCGCCTGGACGGCGAATTGAAGGTGCGCGGCGTCCGGGTGGACCCGGCGGAGGTCGAGGCGCACCTCACCGGCCACCCCGAGGTGAACGCGGCCGCCGTCACCGGCGCCGCCCTGGCCGGCCGCACCACGCTGCTCGCGTACGTCGTGGCGCGGCGGCACACCTCCCCGCCGGACCTGGCCGGCGAGTTGCTGTCCTACCTGCGGGCCCGGGTACCCGGCCACCTCGTGCCCGGGCGGATCACCGTCGTCCCCCGGCTCGTGCACACCCCCAGCGGCAAGGTCGACCGGGCCGGCTGCCACCTGCGCTACGGCGCCCACGACAGGTCGAAGGAGACCTCCGTTGAGCACTGACCTCACCACCCCCGCCACCCCGCAGGACCTGGTGGCCGTCTTCCGGCGCGTGCTGGAACGCGACGACGTGGCGCCCGACTCCGACTTCTTCGACCTCGGCGGCGACTCGCTGATCGCCACCCGGGTGCTGAGCGCCGTCGCGCGCGGCTACGCCGTCGAGCTCACCTTCGACGAGTTCCTGCTCGGGCCCACTCCCACCGCGCTCGCGCGCAGAATCACGGCCGCGAGATGAACGGCCACCCGTTCAACGGCCGGCAGTTCAACGCGCATCAGCCAGGAGGAACCGCCGTCGTGGTCGGCGCCGGACTGGCCGGGCTCACCGCCGCCACCGGGCTGGCGGCGCACGGCTTCGAGGTGACCGTCCTGGAGGCCCGGGACCGGGTCGGCGGGCGCACCCACGGCATCGAGGCCGCCCCCGGTGTCCTGGTCGACGCCGGAGCCGCCTACCTGGGCGACCGGCACACCGAACTACTCGCCACGATAGACGAGTTGGGGCTCAAGACCACCCCCACCACGATGTCCGGTGCCAGCCGGTTCGCGCTCGGCAGCGGCAACGACAACCACAACGGCAGCAGCGCCGACGCCACGACCCGCGACGGCCGGTTCCCGCCGCTCGACGGCGTCGCGCTCGGCGACCTGTTCGACCGGCTGTCCGAACTCACCGCCGCCGTAAGGCCGGAGGCGCCCTGGCTCACCCCGGATGCCGAACGCCTGGACGCCCTCACCGCCGCCGAGTGGGCCGAGCAGCACCTCACCCACCCCGACGCCCGGCTGTTCTTCCCGTTGTTCCTGGGTGAGATGACGGCCGCCAACCCGGCCGACATCTCCGTCCTCCACCTCGCCTTCTACCTGCGCTCCGGCGGCGGCCTGCGCTACCTCAACGCCTTCGCCGGCGGCGCCCAGCAGGACCGGATCTCCGGCGGCGCCCACCAGGTGTGCGAGCGGCTGGCCGAGCGCCTGGGCCGCCGGGTACGGCTGGGCGAGCCGGTCCGGGCCGTCCACCAGGACGCCGACGCCGACGCCGTCACCGTCCACACCGACCGCGGCGAACACCGCGCGGACGTCGCCGTCATGGCGCTGCCGCCGCTGCTCGCCGACGCGATCGACTACCGGCCCGGCCTGCCGGTGCGCCGGGCCGGCGAGCGCACCGCGCGCGGCTGCGCGGTCAAGGTCCACCTGGTCTACCCGGCGCCGCTGTGGCGCGACCACGGCCTGTCCGGCTGGTCGGTCAACGCCCGGGGGCCACTGCTCTCCACCGTGGACGACTCCCCCGCCGAGGCCGGCATCGGCGTCCTGACCGGCTTCGTCACCGGCACCGAGGCGCACCGCTTCGCCGCCCTCACTCCGCGGCAGCAACGCGCCGCGGCCGTCGGGCAGGCCGCGCAGCTCTTCCCGATGCTCCCCGAGCCGACCGCCTGCCACGTCACCGACTGGCTCAACGACCCGTACAGCCAGGGCTGTTACGCCGCCCTGCTGGGGCCCGGCGACTGGCCGCGGCTCGGCCCGGCGCTGACCGCGCCGCACCACCGGGTGCACTGGGCCGGCACCGAGACGAGCACCGCGTACTTCGGGCTGATGGAGGGCGCGATCCGCTCCGGCCACCGGGTCGTCGCCGACATCCTCGCCCGCACCTGAGACCCGCGCCGGACGTCCGGGTCCGACGCCCGCACCTGAGACCCGCGCCCGACGTCCGGGTCCGACGCCCACTCCTGACGCCCGCGCCCCGAACCCACGCCTGACGCCCCACCCCCGTCCTTCCCCGGCCCTTCCCCCTCCCCGGCGCCGATTCCACGAGAACCCGCGCCCGGCCCCCCTTCGGGAGACCCCCATGAGCGACCGCAGTTCCATCGCGCCCCTCGCCGCCAGACAGCGGCTGATGAACGAACCCGCCCTGGGCGCGGGCAACTTCCTCGACCACGCCCTCGCGGCCAACCCGCACCGCGCCGTCCCGTCCGTCTTCACCCACCGCACCGACCACCGCGGCGAGGTGGTGCTGCGCGGCCACAGCCTGCTCGACCTGGCCGCGCTGCGCGACCGCTACGCCGCCTGGTACCACGCCAACGGGGTGCGCCCCGGCGAGCCGGTGGGCGTCGTGGTCGGCGAGGGGCTGGAACCGCTACTGCACTTCCTCGCGCTGACCTCGCTGGGCGCCGTCCCCGCGATGGTCAACGACGCGATGCGGCACGACGTGCTGGTCCGCTACCTGGACCACGTCGGCGTGGTCGGCGTGGTCGCCGACGACCCCACCCGGCTGGCCGCCGCCTACCGCGAGGACCCGGGCCGCCGCCCGCGCTTCCTCGCCCTGGCCGCCGAGGTGCAGGCCTTCGACGCCGACACCGTCGAGCTGCCCGCCGGCCACCCGTACCGGCACGCCCCGGACGACGTGGTGGCGCTGATCCACTCCTCCGGCACCACCGGCACCCCCAAGTCCACGATGCTGGCGCACCGCCAGTTCTGGGACGGCAAGCAGCCGCGGATGGAGCGCTTCCCCGCCGAGCCGTACGACCGGCTGATGTCGCTGATGCCGCACACCCACGCCGGCGGGCTCAGCTACTTCCTCACCGCGACGCTGCTCGGTCTGCCCACCGTGGTGATGTCCGACTGGCGGCGCGCCGTCGTCGAGCCGGTGATGGAGGCCTTCCAGCCGACCATGGTCGCCTCCTTCCCCCGGACCTTCGTCGAGCTGGCCACCGGCGAACTCCCGGTCCGCGGCGCGGCCCGGGTGCACTCCTGGTTCAACACCGGTGACAGCGCGCACCACGGGCACATCCGCCGCCTGGTGACGCTCGGCGAGCGGCCGGCCGGGCTGATCCGCCCCTGGCTGCTGCCGCAGGACCGGGCCGACCAACCCGCTCTTCCCGGTTCGCAGTTCGTCGACGGCCTGGGCTCCTCCGAGATGGGCATGGCGCTCTTCGGCCAGGTGACCACCCCGGAGAGCGCCCGCGACGACCGCTGCGTCGGCAGGCCGCTGGAGGTGGTCCTGAAGGCCGCCGTGCTCGACCAGGACGGCACCGAACTCCCGGACGGCACGGTCGGGTTGCTCGGCGTGGTCAGCCCCTCCCGGACCCCGGGCTACTGGCACGACCGGCGGCTGACCGAGAGCTTCGAGCTGGCCGGCTACTGGCTCACCGGCGACGTCGCCCGCCGCTCGCCGGACGGCCGGTTCTACCACCTCGACCGCACGGTGGACGTCATCGACACCGCCGACGGCCCGGTCTACAGCCTGCCGATCGAGGAGGTGCTGCTCGCCGACTGCGCCGACCTGGTGCAGGACTGCTCGGTGGTCGGCGTGCCCGGGGCGCCCGGTGAGGGACAACGCCCGGTCGCCGTCGTCCGGTTGCAGGCAGGGGCCGGAGGGGCCGCCGGGGCCGGCGCCGAGGAGGTACAGGACGCGGCGAACAAGGCGCTGGCCGCGGCCGGGCTGGCCGCACTCGCCGCCGTCCGGATCGCCCGCACACCTCAGGACTTCCCGCTCGGACCGACCGGCAAGGTGCTCAAGCGCGAGCTGCGCACCCGCTTCGCGGGCCTCTTCACCGACGTCCGAGCCGACCCCCAGGCAAGCCCTCGAACAGACCCCCTGGTCGGCCCCTCCACCGCCCCCTCCACCGGCCAGTAGCCGGCCGTGGACCACCCCGTGATCCGCCAGCCGTACACGTACGCGCGGACGGCGCTGGTCGAGCCGGACTGGCGGCGGCTGCCGGGCTGGCGCCGCGTCACCGAGGCGCAGTGGCGCGACGCCCAGTGGCAGCGGGCCCACTCGGTGAAGACCGCCCGGCAGCTGCGGGCCGTCGTCGGCGACCGGCTCGCCGACCACTTCTACCGCGAACTCGCCGCCGACCAGGCCGGGTTCGCCACCATGCCGATGCTGCTGCCGCCGCAGCTGCTGAACACCATGGCCCCGGACGCCCCGGCCGACCCGCAGGCCTTCACCGAGGCGTTCCTGGCCGACCCGGTGCGCCGCTACATGCTGCCGGTGCGCACCGACCGGCACCCGCACTGGCCCAGCCACCCCCGGGCCGAGCGGGACTCGCTGCACGAGGCGGACATGTGGGCCGTCGAGGGCCTGACGCACCGTTACCCCACCAAGGTGCTGGCCGAGTTGACCGCCACCTGCCCGCAGTACTGCGGCCAGTGCACCCGGATGGACCTGGTCGGCACCTCGACGCCCCAGGTGGCCAAGACCCGGTTGCTGCTGCGCCCCGCCGACCGGCAGGAGCAGATGCTCGACTACCTCAAGCGCACCCCCGCCGTGCGCGACGTGGTGCTGTCCGGCGGCGACCTCGCCAACGTCCCCTGGCCCCGGCTGGAGTCCTTCCTGCTGAGGCTGCTGGACCTCGGCACCGTCCGGGACATCCGGCTGGCCAGCAAGGCCGTGGTCGGCCTGCCCCAGCACTGGCTGCAACCGCAGCTGCTGGACGGCCTGGCCCGGGTCGCCGAACTGGCCGCCCGCCGCGCGGTCAACCTGGCCGTGCACACCCACGCCAACCACGTGCGCTCGATCACCCCGCTGGTCGCCGAGGCGGCCCGGGCCCTGCTGGACGCGGGCGTGCGGGACGTCCGCAACCAGGGCGTGCTGATGCGGGGCGTCAACGACACCGCCGAGGACCTGCTCGACCTCTGCTTCGCCCTCCAGGGCGAGGCGAACATCCTGCCGTACTACTTCTACCTCTGCGACGTGATCCCGGGCGCCGAGCACTGGCGGACGCCGCTGCACCAGGCGCAGCGCCTCCAGGAGGCGATCATGGGCTACCTGCCCGGCTACGCGACCCCGCGCCTGGTCTGCGACGTCCCGCACGTCGGCAAGCGCTGGGTGCACCAGGCGGTGGCCTACGACCGCGAGCTCGGCATCTCGTACTGGACCAAGAACTACCGCACCGGCCTGGAGAGCGGCGGCGGCCAGGACGCCCCGCTCGACCGGCGCCACCCCTACTACGACCCGGTGGACACCCTCCCGGAGACCGGCCGCCGCTGGTGGTCCGAGCCGTCCACCGCACGAGGAGCGCGATGAGCACCCCCGGCCCGAGCCCCGACCCAAGCCCCGACCCGAGCCCCGACCCGAGCCCCGCCCCTCCCCGGGACGGCGAACTGCGCCGCCTGTGCTGGATCTTCCCCGACCGGGAGTCCTCCCGGATGGCCGCGATGTGGCACGGCTTCTTCTGGGACCTCTACGCCGAGAGCGCCGCCGACCTCGGCCTGCGCTGGACCAGGCACGCGCCGGAGGCCGTCACGGTGGACGCCACCGGGCCCGGCCGCCCCCGGGTCTACGTGGACGACGAGCCGGTCACCCCCGAGGACACCCTGTTCATCACCGCGCTCTACTCGCTGCCGTACCAGTCGATGGACGTCTTCAACCAGTACGCGCTGTACGCGGTGCTCGAACAGGCCGGGTTCTACCTGCCGTTCCCGCCGCAGGTCTCGCTGATCGGCAACGACAAGCTGGCCACCCTGCTGTTCCTGGGCGGCTCCCCGGTGCCGACCATCCCGACGGTGCGGATCGGCACCGGCCGGGACATCAGCAAGCACGGCTACGAGGTGGGCCTGCGGAACATGACCTACCCCGCGATCGTCAAACCCGCCGGCTGGTGCGGCGGCGGCGGGATCAACCTGGCCCGCGGCCCCGAGGACGTCCGGGGCCTGGCCAGCCTCGCCCAGGGCGGCGACACCACGCTGGTGGTCCAGCCCTACCTGGGCGACGGCACGATCGACTACCGGGTGTACGTCGTCGACGGCGAGCCGTACGCGGTGATGAAGCGGACCCCGGAGCCCGGCTCCCCGGTCGCCAACGCCAGCCGGGGTGGCGCCATGGAGTTCCCGCCGGTGCCGCCCGAACTCGCCGCCGCCACGGCCTGGTTCGCCGAGCGGCTGCCGATCCCGTTCTTCTGCGTCGACTTCCTGTACGACGGCGAGCGGTACTGGTTCTCCGAACTGGAACCGGACGGCGTGATCGCCCCCGACCTCACCGACCCGGACCGCACCCTCCAACGGGACGTCACCCGCGCCCGCTTCGCCGCCTACCGCGACGGCCACGCCAGGTGGCTCGCGGACGGCGCCCGCCCGCTCACCCTCGACCCCGCCCGAGGCCCCGCCCCCACACCCACACCCACACCCACCTCCAACCGCGACCTCGACCTCGCCCCCCGGACGGACTCCCGATGACCGCCTCCTTCTCCCTGCCCCCCGAGGCCGCCGAGCCCCGCCTGCACGTGGCCCGGCGCACCCTGGAGCGGCTGCGCAGCGTCCCCGACCTGGCCCCGCGCTACGCCAGCCACGTCAACGTCCACACCCTCGACCGGCTCGCCACGCTCCCGCCCCTGGCGAAGGACGACCTCAACACCGCCCTCGCCCACCTGGAGCCCGCCGCCGACCAGGCCGCCACCTGGCTGTTCCAGAGCGGCGGCAGCACCGGCGCCCCCCAGGTCGGCTACGCCCCCACCGGCTTCTACATGGCCGGCGTGCACGCCCACTGGCAGCCGCTCGACCGGACGGACGTCTTCGTCAACGCCTGGGGCGCCGGCCGGATGTGGGGCGCGCACTTCCTCGCCGCCGCGCTCGCCGACCTCTCCGGCTGCCGGATCATCGCGCTCGGCTCGGTCGCCGCCGAGGAGTACGGCGACTGGCTGGCCTTCCTGGCCGCGCGCCGGGTGACGGCCATCGGCGGGACGCCCAGCGTGCTGCGGCTCTGGTTCGCGCACGCCCGCGCCGCCGGCATCCGACTCCCCTCCCTGCGCAAGGTGTTGTGGCTCGGCGAGGCCTGGCAGCCCCAACTCGACGAGGACCTCGCCGTGGTGGCGCCCGAGGCGCGGCGCTGGGGCATGTTCGGCAGCACCGAGACCTGGGTGGTGGCCACCAACACCCCCGACTGCCCGGCCGACACCTTCCACCCGCTGCCCGACCAGCTGGTCCACGCCGACGCCGGCGGCCTGCTCGACTTCACCACCCTCAACCCCGAGATGCTCAACCCCGTGCTGCGCTACCGCACCGGCGACGCGGGCGAGTTGACCGACTGCCCGTGCGGGCGACCGGGCCCGGCGATGCGGGTGCTGGGCCGACGCGACAACGTCGTCCAGGTCCGCGGCCTCGGACTGGACGTGGCCGAACTGATCGCCCGGGCCGAGCGCGACCCGGGCGTGGCCCGGGCCCAGGTGGTGCTGACCGAACAGCGCGGCCGGGCCACCGGGGTGGAGGTCCTGCTGCTCACCGGCGGGCCGGGCGCCACGCCCGACGCCGAGCGGCTGCGCAAGGAGCTGTTCACCGCCACTTTCACGCTCAGCACCGCCTTCCAGCACGACCCGGAGTCCTTCCGGGTACGGCCGGTCGAGGAGCTGATCAGCAACGGCCGCACCGGCAAGACCGCCGGGCTGGTCCTGCGGGAGGGTGCGTGAAGTCCGACCGGACGGGCGAGGGCGTGACGTCCGACCCGGTGGGAGGCGGGACGGCGCCCGAGCGGCCGGCGCCGCTGGGCCGGGGCTTCGACCTGTTCTGGGCCGGGCAGACCGTCAGCCTGGTCGGCGACAAGGTCACCGTGTTCGTCGTCCCGACCCTGATGATCTTCGTTCTGCACGCCTCCGCCCTCCAGGTCGGCGTGGTGGCGATGGCCCAGTACCTCGGCATCCCGCTGCTCGGGCCGGTCGCCGGGGTGCTGGTCGACCGCTGGGACAAGCGCCGCACCATGCTCGGCTGCGACCTGGTCCGGCTGGCGGCGGTGGCCGCGATCCCGCTCGCGTACTGGCTCGACGTGCTGTCCACCCCGCTGCTGTTCGGCTGCGTGGCGGTGATCAGCGGCGCGACGATCTTCTTCAATGTCGGCTACCTGGTCGCCGTCCCCGCCGTGGTGCCCGAGGACGGCATGGTCCGCGCGTACTCCCGGCTGGAGGGCAGCGGCTCGGTCGCCGAGGTCGCCGGCCCCTCCATCGCCGCCGCCCTGTACAGCGCGCTCGGGGTGGCCGCCCTGCTGGTGGACGCGGCCAGCTACCTGGTCTCGGCCGTCTGCTTCCGGTACATGAGCCCGTGGGGCGAGCGGACGGTCGAACCCGGCTCGATCCGGGAGCGGCTGACCCTCGGCTTCCGGCTCAACTGGGCGGACCCGGTGCTGCGCCGGGTGGTGCTGGCGGCCGTCACGCTCAACTGCGGCGGGCCGGTCTTCGTCACCGTCCTGCCCGTCCTCGCCTACCGGGGCCTGGGCGTGACGGTCGGCGCCTTCGGCGCGGCCATGTCGGTGGCCGCGCTCGGAGCGCTGATCGGCGCCCTGGTCGCCCCGCGGCTCAGCCGGCGGTTCGGCCTGGGGCGGACGATGGCCTGGTCGCTGCTGCTGCACTGCCTGGCCGGCCTCGGCCTGCTCGCCGCGCCCGCACTGCCGCCCGGGCCGGTGATCGCGGTGACCATGGGCTGCTACGGGTTCTTCATGTCCTGCATCAACGTGTGCAGCGCGCCCACCCGGCAGGCCCGGATGACCGCCCGCAACCAGGGCGTCATGCACGCCGCCTTCCGGACCGTCACCTGGGGCGTGATCCCGCTCGCCGCGCTGGTCGGCGGCCTGGCCGTCACCCTGCTCACCGGCCCGCTGGGCATCCTGGACGCGGCCCGGGCGGTGATGGCGGGCGGCACCCTGCTGGCCGCCTGCTCCTTCCTCCCCGCCCTCGGCCTCCAGCCGCTGCTGGACACCGCCGGGCGCGAGGCCGCCGCCCCCGGGGAGCTCGCGGAGAGCGCGTCATGAGCGGCGGGAGCGCCGGGAGCGCTGGGAGCGCTGGGAGCGCTGGGGGCGGCGCGAAGGCCGGGAGCGCCGACGGGAAGGTCCTGCTGATCACCGGGACGTCCTCCGGCATCGGCCTGGCCACCGCCGTCGCGGCGGCCCGGGCCGGGTACCGCACGGTGGCCACCCTGCGCGAACCCGGCCGCGCCGGGGAGCTCCGGCGGGCCGCCGAGGCCGCCGGCGTCACCGTGGACGTCCGCCGCCTCGACGTCACCGACCCCGGCTCGATCGCCGCCTGCCTGGACGGCGTGGCCCGGACGTACGGGCGGCTGGACGCCGTGGTCAACAACGCGGGCGTCTCCAACTCCGACCCGACCCTGGAGATGTCCACCGACGCGGCGCTGCGGGCCAACCTGGAGGTCAACTTCTTCGGGGTGGCCGCGGTCAGCCGGGCCGCGCTGCCGCTGCTGCGGGCCGCCGCAGGCCGCCTGGTCGCCGTCGGCAGCGTGCACGGCGTGGTCGGTCAGCCGTTCAACGAGGCCTACTGCGCCGCCAAGTTCGCCGTCGAGGGGTTCCTGGAGGCGCTCGCCCCGGTCGCGGCGGCGCACGGCGTCCAGGTCTCGGTGGTCGTCCCCGGCTACGTCCCGGACACCCGGTTCGGGGTCTTTCCGGACATCGACCGCGGCACCGTCCAGGCCGCCTCCGGCCCGTACGCGCCCACCTTCGCCGGCTACCTGGACTGGATCGGCGGCCAGGGCTGGGAGTCGGCCGGCCAGCCCGCCCGGGAGGTCGCCGAGGTCGTCGTGCGGACCCTGCTCTCCGACCGGCCGCCCTTCCGGGTGCCCGCCAACCAGTGGGCCGCCGACTACCTGGCCGCCAAACTCGCCGACCCGGACGGCTCCACCGTCCAGTCCCTCGCCCGGACCTGGCTCGGGCAGCCCGAAGCACGCCTCCAAGCGCGAGTCGAAGCACCCCCCGCAGCACCCGCCGAAGCACCCCCCGCCGCACCCTCCTCCTGAGCAAGGGACCCGACCACCATGCCCGCCAAGCCCCTGGCCGAGCTGATCGCCTTCGCCCGCGCCAACTCGCCGTTCTACGCCGAGCTGTACCGCGACCTGCCCCCCGCCGCCGAGCGCCTCGACCAGCTCCCCGTCATCGACCAGGCCGCCTTCTGGGCCGCCAACACCTGGCCCGACAACCGCGTCCTGACCGGCCCGCTCAGCGACGCCGGCATCTACAAGACCGGCGGCACCACCGGCGTCCCCAAGTTCTCGCCCTGGACCCGCACCGAGCACGCCGACTCGGTCACCGCCTTCGGCGCCGGACTCGTCCGGGCCGGCCTGCGGCCCGGGCACCGGGTCGCCAACCTGTTCACGGCCGGCGAACTCTACGGCGGCTTCCTCTACATCGAGGGCGCCCTGCACCACGCCCCCGTGGACAACGTCCGCCTGGGCGTCGGCGGCGCCGCCCCCGACCCGTACATCGCCGACCTCATCACCGGCTTCGGCGTCCACGTGCTGGCCGGCGAGCCGATGAAGCTCAGCGCCGTCGCCGAGTGCCTGGTCCAGCGCGGGGAGACGGCCGACGGGGTCGAACTGCTGCTGTTCGGCGGCGACCTGCTCTTCGCCGACCTGCGGCCGATCCTCGCCCGGGCCTTCCCCCACGCCGCCGTCGCCTCCGTCGGCTACGCCTCCAACGACGCCGGGCTGGTCGGCTCGCCCGTCCCCGGCGACGACGTCCGGGTGCACGAGGCCTTCGCGCACCGCACGGTGGTGGAGCTCGTCGACGACGTCACCGGCAAGACGATCACCACGCCCAGGACTCCCGGCCGGGTCGTCGTCACCAACCTGTTCCGCACCCTGATGCCGATCCTGCGCTACCCGACCGGCGACCGCGCCGAGTGGACCGACGCCCGCTGCCGCCGCTTCCGCCTGCTCGGCCGCTCCACCGAGGGCGCCCGGGTCGGCACCGTCGCCATGCCCACCGAGGAGATCCGCGCCGTCCTGCTCGCCGCCGACCCGGAGCGCCACATCACCGGCATGCAGCTCGTGCAGCGCCGCTGGGCCGGGCGCGACGGCCTGATCCTGCGCCTCGGCTACACCGGGCAGCGGCCGGCCCCCGAGCTCGCCGACCGGCTCGTCGAGGCCGTGTACACGGCCCGGCCGCTCTACCCCGACGAGGTCGCGCTGGGCAGCATCCACGACCTCGCGGTCGAGTGGGTGCCGCGCTCCGAACTGGTCACCAACCCGCGCACCGGCAAGCTCCAGCAGGTACTGGACGAGCGTCCACGGTCCTGACCGGGAGGTGACGACGGGGGCCGGGCAGCGGTGAGGGGCCGGACAGAAGTGAGGGCCCGGGCGCTCAGTCGGTCTGCGGCCGGCCCCCGATCACCACGCTCTGCCCGCGGAACTCGGCGATGACCTTCCCGTCCGCCCGCCGGACCGTCACGTCGTAGACCCCGCCGCGCCCGGCCCGCGACCGCTCCACCGCCTCCGCCACCAGTTCGTCCCCGACCGCCGCCGGGGCCAGGAAGACGACCTGCGCCGCCTGCGCGACCGTCACCGGGCCGTGGCTGTTGCAGGCGAACGCGAACGCGGCGTCGGCGAGCAGGAACAGGAAGCCGCCGTGCGCCGTCCCGTGGCCGTTCACCATCGTCGCGGCCACCGTCATCCGCGTCACCGCGCGACCGGCGGACACCTCGTCCAGCGCGATGCCCAGCAGCCGGCAGGTCTCGTCCCGCGCGTAGAGGGCGGCGGTCCCGGGGTCGAGCATGGCGTCCTGTTTCCCTCCGTCGACGGCGTCCCGGGCCAGCCTAGGGCACGGCGACCGCCCGCCGTCCGGGGGAACTCGGCCACGCCGCCCCGCCGTTCGGCCCGCCCCGCCGCCCGCCGACTCTAAGGTCTGTCCGGCAAGATCCGCCGGACAGGCCCTGGCCTGCTCAGGTTCCCCGAGCGCAAGGACGGCTGATGGCCCAGAAGTCACCCGCGACCGCCACCCCACCGGGCCCCGCCGAGCTCCCGTCGGCGCAGCCGCCCAGCGGATCCGTGACGGCCCTGCGGATCGGGGCCGCCGTGGCCGGCGCGCTGCCCTCCGTGGTGCTGCGGCTGGCCGGGGTGCACCCGGCGCCCGTGCCGGGCATGGTGGTCTTCGGCCTCGGCGTCCTGGCGGCGGCGCTCCTGCTGATGTGGGCCGCGGAGACCGCCCGGGCCGACATCTCCGGCCCGCTCGCCCTGGCCCTGCTGGCGTTCATCGCCGTCCTGCCCGAGTACGCCGTCGACCTCTACTTCGCGTACGCGGCCGGCACCCGGCCCGAGTACGCCGCCTACGCGGCCGCCAACATGACCGGCGCCAACCGGCTGCTGGTCGGCGTCGGCTGGCCACTGGTCGCCCTCGCCTCCTCCTTCGCCGCCCGGCGCCGCGGCGCCGCCCCCGGGATCACCCTGCGGGAGCACCGCCGGATCGACACCGCCTTCCTCGGCGCCGCCGCCCTGGTGGCCTTCGTGATGCCGCTGACCCGGCAGATCTCCTGGGTGCTCGCGGTCGTCCTGATCGCCTGGTACGGCTACTACCTCTTCCGGGTCAGCCGCTGTAGCGAGGACGACGAGGAGGAACTCATCGGCGTTCCGGCCCGGTTGGCCGCCCTCCCCCGGCAGCGCCGCCGGGCGACCACCGTCCTGGTGTTCGCGGTCGCGGCCGGGGTGATCTTCGCCTGCGCCGAGCCCTTCGCCACCTCGCTGGTCGACGCCGGCGCCTCGCTCGGCATCGACCGCTTCCTGCTGGTGCAGTGGCTGGCCCCGCTCGCCTCCGAGGCGCCCGAGCTGATCGTCGCGGTCGTCTTCGCCTGGCGGCTGCGCGGGGACGACGGCCTCGGCGCGCTGCTCTCCAGCAAGGTCAACCAGTGGACCCTGCTGATCGGCTGCCTCCCGCTCGCCTACCTGGCCGGCGGCGGCGCGGCCTCCCTCCCGCTGGTCGAACGCCAGGTGGACGAGGTACTGCTGACCGCCGCGCAGACCGTCCTGGCCGTGGTGCTCCTGCTCGACCTTCGGTTCCTGCCCTGGAAGGCCGGGCTGCTGTTCGCCCTGTTCGCCGTCCAGTTCGCCCTCCCCGGCGAGTCCGCCCGGGTCGCCCTCAGCTGGGTCTACCTCGCCCTGGCCGTCCCGCTCCTCGCCGTACACCTGCGCCAACTCCCGCCGACCGTCCGCGCCTTGGCGGGCCGCATCGAGGGCGATCCGCACTAGTCGGTGCGCGGGGGCAGGCGGCGGCCGACGACGAGTTCCGGGCGGATGCGGATCCGGACGGCCCCGGGGGCGCGGCCGGCGGCGGGGCCGACCTGGGCGCGGCCGAGGACGGTCACGTACCAGCCGGAGCCGTCCACGCCGTCCACCTCGTCGGCCTCGAAGGCGATCACGGCGTCGTCCACGGCCCGGGCGAGTTCGGAGCCGGCCGGGGCCGAGAGCAGCACTCCGCCGCCGTCCGACAGGTCGAGCCGGAAGGACACCGGCAGCACCGCCGGGAGGGCGCGGATGGTGTAGACCACCCGGCCGACCGCGGCCCTGGCCAGCAGTTCCAGCGCCCGCTCCCGGTCCAGTTCGAGCAGGTCGTGATCACCGTTCATGCTCTCGATGCTCGCCCCGGCGGTGGCGGCGCCGCGAGGGCCGATGGTCCCGCCGGGGGTCCCGGGCCCGGACGTCGCGTCAGCCCCGCAGGGAGCGCAGGTGCGCCGGCTGCGCGGCGGCGGCCGCCTGGCGCAGCTCGGTGGAGATCAGCGCGGCCTGCACCCGCCGCTCCACACCCAGCTTGGCGAGCAGCCGCGACACGTGGTTCTTCACCGTCTTCTCGGCGAGGTAGAGCCGTTCGCCGATCTGCCGGTTGGTCAGGCCCTCCCCGATCAGCGCCAGCACCTCCTGCTCGCGCACGGTCAGCGCGGGCCCGGTGGTGACGGGCTGCGCGGGCTCGGCGTCGCTGCGCAGGCGGTTGAGCAGCCGGGTGGCGGCGCCCGGGTCCAGCATCGAGCGGCCGGAGGCGACGGTCCGCACGGCGGCCACCAGGTCGGTGCCGCTGATCTGCTTGAGCACGTACCCGGCGGCACCCGCCATCACGGCGTCCAGCAGCGCCTCCTCGTCGTCGAAGGAGGTCAGCATCAGGCAGGCCAGGCCGGGCATCCGGGAGCGCAGTTCACGGCAGACCGACACCCCGTCGCCGTCGCCCAGCCGGACGTCCAGCACCGCCACGTCGGGCCGCAGCGCGGGCACCCGGACGAGCGCCTGCTCGGCGGTGGCGGCCTCGCCGACCACCTCCAGATCGGGCTCGCCGTCCAGCAGGTCGTGCACCCCGCGGCGCACCACCTCGTGGTCGTCCAGCAGGAACACCCGCACCGGCGCCGGTGCCCCGGCGCCCGCCGTCTTGGTCGCCATCACGCGGCTCCACCTTCGTCACCCCCGCACACTCCCGGCAGGGCCCAGGGCATCATCGCCCACCGACCGCCGCAGGACCCAGGGCCCAACGACCCCATTCGGGCGAGCACACGGGCGGCGCGGCCCCCGGAGGAGCCGCGCCGCCCGTACCGGAGGGGCCGTCAGCGCCGCCGCGCGCTGCCGAGGCCCGCCAGCAGGAAGGCCAGCGCCACCCCGGCCCCGCTGACCGCCGCGAGCACCACCCGGGAGCCGACGGCGCCCTCGTCCGACAGCAGGATCGCCACCGCCCCCAGCGAGGCGACGGCGGCGCCGACGACCAGCCACCCCGCGAGGGTGACGGCGGCGGGGCGGCCGGAGCGCGGCGCCGGCCGGGCGCCCAGGGCCGCCCAGCGGGCGGCGGCCTCGTGCTGCTCCCCGCGCCGGTCCCACCGGGCGCGGACCCGCAGCGCCACGCCGCCGACCAGCCCGGCGAGGGCGATCTGCGCGGCGGGCCGCCAGTCGGGCACGGCGAGCAGCAGCCCGCCGGCCATGGCGAGGGCGGCCCACCACAGGACGCAGGCCGCCGCGGCCGTGCGGGTGGAGCGGGGCCGGTCGGCGCCGGCCTGGAGGTCGGCGATGGCGGGCAGGTACCAGACGCAGCCGCTCGCGGTGAGCGCGGCGGTGCCGATGGCGAGGACGGTGTGGGTCATGGGGCCGGCCTTCCAGGTCGCGAGGGGAGGGAGCCGTCCCCGCCCGTGACGGGGGCGCGGGCGGAGACGGCGGTCGGAGGGTTCGGAGCGGGTGGCCGGGGCGCGCCCGGCCTCGGGTCAGCTGTCCACGGCGGACCGCGCCCGCTCCGCCCTGGTCTGTGGCAGGTCGTACTTGGCCGGGCTCACGTCGCCCAGGTGGGTGGCGGGCTTGCCGGTGTTCTCCAGGACGTCCAGGGCCGCGATGTCGGGGTGGTGGAGGTCGAAGGCCGGGGATTCGGAGCGGATCCTCGGCAGCCGGACGAAGTTGTGCCGGGGCGGCGGGCAGGAGGTGGCCCACTCCAGCGAGCGGCCGTAGCCCCACGGGTCGTCGGCTTCGACCTTCTCGCCGTACTTGGCCGTCTTCCAGATGTTGTAGAGGAACGGCAGGATCGACAGTCCGAGCAGGAAGGAGAAGATGGTGGACAGGGTGTTGAGCGTGGTGAAGCCGTCCGAGGCCAGGTAGTCGGCGTAGCGGCGGGGCATGCCCTCGGCGCCGAGCCAGTGCTGGACCAGGAAGGTGCCGTGGAAGCCGACGGTGAGCGTCCAGAAGGTGATCCGGCCGAGCCGTTCGTCGAGCTTCTTGCCGGTCATCTTGGGCCACCAGAAGTGGAAGCCGGCGAACATCGCGTAGACCACGGTGCCGAACAGCGTGTAGTGGAAGTGGGCGACGACGAAGTACGAGTCGGAGACGTGGAAGTCGATCGGCGGGGCGGCGAGCAGCACGCCGGTGAGGCCGCCGAAGAGGAAGGTGACCAGGAAGCCGACCGTCCAGAGCATCGGTGTCTCGAAACTGAGCGAGCCCTTCCACATGGTGCCGACCCAGTTGAAGAACTTGACCCCGGTCGGGACGGCGATGAGGAAGGTCATGAAGGAGAAGAACGGCAGCAGCACCTGCCCGGTGACGTACATGTGGTGCGCCCACACCGTCACCGACAGGCCGGCGATGGCGACGGTGGCGGCGATCAGCCCCGCGTAGCCGAACATCGGCTTGCGGCTGAAGACCGGGATGATCTCGGAGATGATCCCGAAGAACGGCAGCGCCAGGATGTACACCTCGGGGTGGCCGAAGAACCAGAACAGGTGTTGCCAGAGCATCGCCCCGCCGTTGGCCGGGTCGAAGACGTGCGAGCCGAACTTGCGGTCGCATTCGAGGGCGAGCAGGGCGGCGGCGAGGACGGGGAAGACCAGCAGCACCAGCACCGAGGTGAGCAGCACGTTCCAGCAGAAGATGGACATCCGGAACATGGTCAGCCCGGGTGCGCGCATGCAGATGATCGTGGTGATGAAGTTGACGGCGCCGAGGATGCTGCCGAAGCCGGAGAGCGTCACGCCCATGATCCACATGTCGGCGCCGACGCTGGGCGAGTGGACGGCGTCGGACAGCGGCGCGTAGAGGAACCAGCCGAAGTCGGCGGCGCCCTGCGGGGTCGCGAAGCCGGCGGCGGCGATCAGCGAGCCGAACATGAACAGCCAGAAGGACAGCATGTTCAGGCGCGGGAAGGCGACGTCCGGGGCGCCGATCTGCAGCGGCATGATCCAGTTGGCGAAGCCGGTGAACAGCGGCATCGCGAAGAGCAGCAGCATCACCGAGCCGTGCATGGTGAAGGCCTGGTTGAACTGCTCGTTGGAGAGGATCTGCGTTCCGGGCCGGGCGAGTTCGGCGCGCATGACCAGCGCCAGGACACCGCCGATCAGGAAGAACCCGAACGCCGACACCAGGTACATGGAGCCGATCGTCTTGTGGTCGGTGGTGGTCAGCAGTCTGACCACGGCCGAACCGGGCCGTTTCGGCCGAACCGACGGCTGCGGTACGGAGGTTGGCGGTGGCGTGGGGTCGCCCTGTGCCGGGGTGGCGCTCAAGGACGCACTCCTTAGGAACGTCGTGCGAATGGCTGGCGATCCATGATCCGAACGCACCGCCCCCGCCCCCTAGGGCCGTTCGGCCCGCGCCCCCGGGGCCGCACGGCCCGCGTTCCGGCACCCGGACCGGGACCTCCGGTGGCCGTCGGTCCCTCCCCGGCCCCTCGGGCGGCGCTCACCGCGCCGACGAGCACCGCTGGAGGAACGCCGGAACCGCCCCGGCGCCCGCGCCCCGGACCTCGCCCGCCCGTCCCCGTCCGCCCCGGGGCCCGCACCCCCGGCCCCGGCCCTCCGCCGCACCCCGCCGGCCTCTCCCACCCCACCCCACCGGCCACGACACCGCGCCCGCCGGCCGCCACCGCCCCCGGCCGCCCCCTCCCCCGGATGCCCCCTCCCCCAGGTGCCCGAAGTGTGAGGGTCGCGTGACCGAAACAGGCCGATTCCGTGCCCTACAGATCGGATCGGCCGTCAAGTAGCCTGCGCCCACGCCCGCACCGCACCGGTCACGCCCCCGCTCGGACACGCCCTGGCCCCCACCCACGCCCCGGAGGTACGCCGATGCCCCTGGCCCAGCCCGCCGCCCCCACCCGGCCGCGCTTCTCCGTCCTCGGCCCGCTGACCGGCGAAGCGGACGGCCGCCCGCTCGCCCTCGGTCCGCTGAAGCAGCGGCTGGTGCTGGCCGTCCTGCTGAGCCGCGCCAACACGGCCGTCCCGGTCGACCTGCTCACCGACGCGGTCTGGCCCGAGGAGCCGCCGCGCACCGCCCGCAAGAACCTCCAGGTCTACATCTGCACCCTGCGCACCCTGCTCGGCCGCGACCCCGGGCCCGAACGGCTGGTCCACACCGCCGGCGGCTACCTGCTGCGGGTCGCCGAACCCGAGCTCGACGTCCTGCAGTTCCGCGCCCTCGCCCGGGCCGGCCGGGCCGCCGCCGACAGCGGCGCGCTCGCCCCCGCCGCCCGGCTGCTGCGCCAGGCCCTCGACCTGTGGCAGGGCCCGCCGCTCGCCGACCTGCGCTGCTCGCCCGCCGTCCAGGCCGAGGCCGATCGGCTGGAGGCCCGCTGCCTGGGCGTCCACGAGGACTGGGCGGAGACCGAGTTGGAGCTCGGCAACGCCACCGCCGTCGCCGAGGAACTCGCCGACCCGGCCGAGCGCCACCCGCTGCGCGAACGCCTCCAGGCCGCCCGGATGAACGCCCTGCACCTGTCCGGCCGGCAGGCCGAGGCGCTGGCCGTCTACGACACCCACCGCCAGCTGCTCGCCCGCGAGTTGGGCCTCGAACCCAGCCCCGCCCTGACCGCCCGCTACCGGCAGCTGCTCGCCCACGGCCCGGCCCGCCCCGCCACCGCCCGGCCGGCGCAGCACCCCGGCCCGAGCGGCGCGCTGCTGCCCGCCGACACCACCGACTTCACCGGCCGAAGCCACGAACTGCGGGAGCTGATCGACGCGTTGGCGGAGGGCGGCGAGCGCGTCGCGGTCCTCTCCGGCCCGGCCGGCGTCGGCAAGACCGCCCTCGCCGTGCACGCCGGACACCTGCTCGCCGACCGCTTCCCCGACGGCCGGCTGCTGCTCCGGCTGCGCACCGAGGACGGCGCCCCGCGCCCGCTCGCCGACATCCTCGCCGAACTCGCCGCCCTCACCGGCCGATCCGGCCCGAGACCGGCCGACCCGGCCCAGGCCGCCGCCCTCTGGCGCGCCTCCCTGGCCGGACGCCGGATGCTGCTGATCCTCGACGACGCCCCCGGCGAGGCCGTGGTCCGCGAACTGCTGCCGGGCTTCGGCCCGAGCGCCACCCTCGTCACCTCGCGCAGCCAGCTCGCCGGACTGGCCTCGGTGCACCGGGTCACCGTGCCGCCCTTCGCCCCCGCCGAGGCGCTCGACCTGCTCGGCCGGATCGTCGGCACCGGCCGGACCGGCACCGACCGCGCGGCCGCCGCCCGGATCGTCGAGGCCTGCGGGCTGCTGCCGCTCGCCGTCCGGGTCGCCGGCACCCGGCTCGCCGTCCTGCGCCACCTGCCGCTCGCCGAGTACGCGGCCCGCCTCGCCGATCCGGCCGGCGCCCTGGACGAACTCGTCGCCGGGGACGTCACCGTCCGCGCCCGCCTCGACTCCGGCTGGCGCGACCTCACCGACCAGGGCCGCCTCGCCCTCGGCCGGCTCGCCGCCCTCCCGCTCTCCCTGCTGTTCACCCTCCCCGAGGCCGCCGCCGCCCTCGGCCGCCCCGAACGCCTCGCCCTGCGCACCCTGGAGGCCCTCACCGACACCGGCGCCGTCACCTCCCCCACCGGCGAGGTCACCGCCCACGCCGCCCTCTACGCCCTCCCCCGCCTCACCCACCTGCACGCCCGCGAGCACGCCACTGCTTTGGCCGACAACCTCAGCTGAGCCCGCCGCGCCGGCCGGCACCCCTCGGGCCGAGCGTCAGCACGTCCAGCAACTCCCCGCCCTCCGAGCCCTGTTCGACGGCCCGCAGGGCCAGCAGGACGCCCGCCGCCCCGGTGTGCAGGTCCGCCGAGAACCGCCGCAGCCGCATCCCGGGGACGAGCAGGCCCTCCGGCCGCGCGACCAGGTGCCACTGGAGCTTGCGGACCTGCTCGCGGACGGCGTCCCGGGCCGCCGCCCCGCCCAGCCGGTCCAGCGCCAGCAGCAGCCCGGCGCGGCCCCGGAACAGCCCGGGCTCGCGCACGAATCCGGGTGCGCACACCCGCCGCACGTCGGCGAGGAACTCCCCGAACTCCCCGAACCCGCCGAACTCCCCGGGCCCGCCGAACTCCTCGGACCCGCTGCCGCCGAGCGCCTGGTACTCCCGGGCGACGAGCGCGATCCCGCTGCTGCCACGGTCGAGGTAGGCGAGCCGCCGCCCCCGGTCGAGGACCTGGACCGACCCGTCGGGCACCCGCACGCACTGCGCCACGGCCCGCCCCAGCGCCTCGCGCCCGGAGGCCAGCAGCCAGTCCTCACCGGTCCGCTGGTACAGCCGCAGCTGGACGAGGGCGATCCCGGCCAGGCCGTACAGCAGTCCGGCCGCCGTCGGCGCGCCGAGCCCCGGGACGGTCTGCCCGCGCAGCACCGCGTCGAGCGCCCGCGCGTCGGCGAGGGCGTCCGCGAGTTCGCGCCGGCTGCCGAGGGCGTCGGCGAGCCGCAGCCGGGCGAGCGCGGCGCCGGCCCGGCCGCCGTGGAGGGCGACGGTGGGCGCGGGCCGGGCCTGCCGGGCCTGGGCGGCCAGTTCGGCGGCCTCGTCGCCGCGGCCGACCCGGGCGAGCACGGCCGCCACGCCGAGCGGCCCGTCGAAGAGCCCTCCGGCGCCCGGTCTCGGGCCGCGCCGCCGCATCGCCGCGATCAGCCAGTCCGCGTACTCGTCGGGGCAGGGCGCCCCGGCGCGGTGCAGCGCGTACAGCACGCCGGCGGCGCCGTGGGCGACGCCGGTGCCGCCGTCGGCGAATCCGGCCGGGTCGCCGGGGAAGAGCCGGTCCGGCCGGTCGGGGGTGGCCCCGGCGTGGATGCCGGCGACGAGTTCGTTCCTGGCGGCGTCGAGGGTGGGCCCGGCGAGGAGTTCACGGACCCGCCGTTCGCCGACCGGTTCCACCCGCGCCACCGGTGCCACGGCGCCCGGCCGCACCGGCCCCTCCTCCGGCCCGAGGCCGAACCACTGCCGTGCCCGCCGTTCCAGCGCGGGCAGTTTGCCGGGATCGCGTTCGGCCAGCTCCATCACGGGCATCAGCAGCATCAGCCAGGTGGCCCAGAGCATGTGGCGGTCGGCGTCGGCCCCGTCGAGCCCGGGCGGGGGCTGCAGCGCGCCCGCGCCGGCGAGCGGGACACGGCGGCCGGTGAGTTCCTCCGCGTACTCGAAGTCGACGAGCACCACCGAACCGTCCGGACGGACGATCACATTGGCCGGGTGCAGGTCGCCGAACCGGACGCCCCGCTCGTGCAGGGCACCGAGCGCCTTCTCCAGTCCGGCCACGACCCCGGCTACCCAGTGCGCGTACTCGGCGCGCTGTCCGGCGGTGCAGTTCTGGTGCACCAGCGGGTAACGGCGGATCGCCTCGGCGAACAGCTGGACGCCCTCGATGTGCTCCTGGACCAGGAAGGTGTGCTCCCAGACCGTCCGGACCTCGTGCAGCCGGGGCACGCAGTCCAGGCCGGCGAGCCGTTCCAGCGCCCACTGCTCGCGCCGCAGCCGGGTGACGGCGTCGTCCCCGGCGGCGTCCAGCCCGGCGTGCGGGCGGGCCTCGCGCAGCACCACCCGCTCCCCGGTGGTCCGGTGCTCGGCGAGGTAGATCCCGCCGGCGTTGGAGAACTGCAGCACCTCGACGATCCGGTACGGCAGGTCGCCGCCGGCCGCCTCCCGGGCGGCCAGGTGCGGGCGCAGTTCCTCGGGCGGTTCGACCCAGGCGGGCAGCTGGAACACCGGGTCGCGCCGGTCGGGGACCAGCTCGCCGGACGGGTCGCGCAGCGCGGGCACGGGCCGCCCGTCCTCGTCCTGGCACCACAGCTCGACGAACGCGCCGTAGCGCACGTACACGGGGGCCGTCCCGATCCGCAGGTCGGTGAGCACGTACGGCCCCCGGCGGCCCGCCAGCACCTCGGCCAACTCCGCCGCCACGGCCAGGAACTCCGCCTCCGACCCCGGGTAGACGGTGACGAACTTGCCGCTGCTGCCGCGCCCCATGTACTTGCCGTTCGCGACCCGCAGCGCCTCGTCGCTGCGCAGGAACTTGAACGTCGTGCGGCGCGCCATGCAGACCCGCGCGACGGCCCGCAGAGTCGCCTCGGCCTCCTCCGGCACGGTCGAGACGTGGATCTTCCAGCCCTGCTCCGGCAGCCGGGCGCCGTCCGGCCGCAGCGCCGTCCACAGCCCGCGCCGCTCGCGCCGCCACCCGGCGGGCGGTGCGCCGAGCCCCAGCTGGTACCGGCCGGCCCGGTCGCGGAGCCGGCCGGGGGTGTCGTAGTACGTCGGATCGGCGAGGCAGTACAGCTGGGTCTCCTGGGCGCCGGCCATGGCGCGCCTCCTCTTCCGGGTCGTCTTCCGGGTCGTCTTCCGGGCTCTTCCGGGTCGCTCGTCTCCCGGGCCGCCGAACGGTTCAGCCTGCGGGTGCGGGTAGCGGTGCGGGGGCCGGGGCAGGCGCCGGACCGCGCCGGACCGGCGGCGCCCAGGTGACGACGGCCGCGCAGAGCGAGATGGCGAGCGCCAGCAGGGCGAAGGTCCGGGTGCCGCCGAGAGCGCCGAGCAGCGCGCCGCCCACCAGCGGGCCGAACGGCTGGACCAGGGTGGACAGGAAACCGGCGGCGCTCTGCACCCGGCCGATCCGGTCGGGCGGCGCGGCGAGCAGCATGCCGGAGACGAAGCCGATGCTGGCGACCGTGGACAGGCACATGCACACCGCGCACAGCAGCCCGATCAGCAGCGGGATCCGGGTGAGCACCAGCACCCCGGCGGTGGCCGCGGCCGCCCAGCAGCTGAGCGCCACCAGCCTGCCGTCGCGCACCCCGGGGCGCGCCTCAGGGCGTGTCTGACAATTCCCGTCGGGCGCGTGAATTGTCAGACGCGCCCTGGCCTCCAGCCTCGGGGCGAGCAGCGCGCCGGCCAGGGCGCCGGCCGCGGTGCAGGAGACCACGGTGCCGCCGCCGATCCCGGAGTGGCCGCCGTCGGAGGCCACGGCCAGGGTGGTGAACATCAGCGCGCTGAACGCGAAGTTCATCCCGAGCCCGAAGATCAGCAGCAGGGTGCGCAGGTAGGGCTGGCGCCAGATGAAGCTGAGCCCGGCGGTCAGTTCGCCGCGGCTGAACGCCGCGCCGCTCCTGGCGGCGGGCACCGAGCGGGTCCGCATCAGCGCGACGCAGACGGTGGAGAGCAGCAGCCCGACGCCCTCCGCGAGGAACGGCAGCACCGGGTGCCAGGCGAACAGCGCGCCGCCGGCGATCGGCCCGACCAGCCGGGCGGCGGCGCCGCGTGCCTGCATCCGGGACGAGGCCGCGCGGACCTGCTCGCGCGGCACCACCGCGCGCAGCAGGCCGCCGGCGGCGGGCCCGTAGGCGCTGGTGATGAGCGCCCCGGCGGCGGCCACCAGCAGCACCAGCGGCAGCGGGGTGTGGCCGCGCAGGACGGCGATCACCAGCGCGGTGACGGCGAGCAGGCTGCCGACGTCGCACACCCGCATCAGCCGGCGCCGCTCGATCCGGTCGGCGATGACGCCGCCGGGCAGCATGGTGAGCAGCAGCGCGCCGATCGAGACGGTGCCGATGGCGCCCGCCTGGGCGGCCGATCCGGTCTCCCGCAGGACGAGCAACGGCAGGGCGATCGAGGCGAGTTGGGAGCCGAGCGAGGCCATCAGGCCGCCGACCCAGAGCAGCCGGAAGTCCCGGTTGCGGGAGAGCGAGGTGGGCTCCATGGCCGTCCTCCGGGGTGGGGGGTGGAATCGGGCCGGGGCGGTCCCGCACCGGCGGGACCGCCCCGGAAGCCAATCACTGCCCGGCGGCCGGGGGCGGTGGTGCGCCCGCCCCCGCGCCGGACACCGCTGACCTGCCGCTGGTCAGGCGGAGGTCTCGGCGGAGCTGACGTAGCTGATCAGGCTGAAGCAGCTGCCGTCGGAGGCCTCCTGAAGGACCTTCATCGCCTGGAGGTCCAGGACGTTGGCGGCGTGCGCCTCGACCTCGGGGGCCTCCTCGCTGTCCTCGCCGACGATCGGGTCGATGTTCTCGGCCATGGCTGAACTCCCTTCACTGGGTTGATCGGTGGGGGTTCGACGGGTGGTGGCCCGCCGTGGTGAAGACGGTAGGCAGGCGGGGCTTCGCACGGCCTGCGAACCGGTACGGCACCGGTATGGCCGCAGGTCGGGGCGCCGGCGGCGGCGCCTCCCGGCCCGCCGAGCCCGCCCGGCGGCCCTGCGCACCCGCTCCGGGCTGCGGCCATACCGCCGGCAAGGCGGCCGCGAACCGGGCCCGAAGCCGGGCCGGGGAGCCTGGCCCGGCACGCCCGCACGCCCGGCTCCGACCACGCCCACCCCGGCTCCATGCGCACCCCGACCCCGCGCACTCTCCAGCCTCATGCACCCCCCCCCACGCACTCCCCCGACTCCACGCACACCCCGATGCACTCCCCGCACCGCGAAGGACTAGCGAAGGACTGCCACCATGCCCTGCCCGCTCTGCGCCCAACTCGCCAGCACGAACGACCAGTTCTGCCCCGCCTGCGGCACCCCCCGGGCCGCCGCCCTCGACCTGGCCGCCGAGGAGCGCAAGCTGGTGACGGTGGTCTTCTGCGACCTAGTCGACTCCACCGCCCTGTCCGGCGCGCTCGACCCGGAGACGCTGCGCGAGGTGATCCTGCGCTACTTCGAACGGATGCACCGTCAGATCGAGGCGCACGGCGGCACCTTGGAGAAGTTCATCGGGGACGCGGTGATGGCGGTGTTCGGCGTCCCGGTGATCCGCGAGGACGACGCCCACCGGGCGCTGGCCGCCGCGCTCGCCATGCTGGAGGACCTGGAGGACCTCAACACCGAGCTGGACGCCACCCTCGGGGTCCGCCTGGACGTCCGGATCGGTGTCAACACCGGCCAGGTGGTGGCGGGTTCGGACGCCTCCGCGCGCCAGGCCCTGATCTCCGGCGAGACCGTGAACATCGCCGCCCGGCTCCAGACCCAGGCCGCCCCCGGCCAGGTGCTGATCGGCCCGCAGACCCTGCGCGCGGCGGGGCCGGCCGCCCAGGTGCACGAGGTCGGCCCGCTGCGGCTCAAGGGCAAGGCCGAGCCCGTCACCGCGTACCGCCTGGTCGGGCTGGACGAGGACGACCCCGAGCTGCTGCGCCGCTTCGACGTCCCGCTGGTCGGGCGGGAGCGTGAACTCGCCCAGCTGGACGCCGCACTGGCCCGGGTGGCCGGCGGTCAGGGCGCCGAACTGCTGCTGGTCGTCGGCGAGGCCGGGATCGGCAAGACCCGGCTGGTGCGCGAGTGGCAGGAGCGGACGGGCCGGCACACCGCGCGCTGCGGCACCGGCCGCTGCCGCAGCTACGGCGAGCAGGGCGTCCTGACCCCGCTCGCGGAGGCCGTCGGGGCCCTGCTCGGCGGCCCGGGGACGCCCGCGCCCGCCGAGGCGCTGGACCGGCTGGCGCAGGCCACCGCGCCCGGGGTGAGCGCCGAACAGTCCCTGGACCGGCTGGCCGCGATCCTGCGCGGGCGGACCGTCGAGCGCCCGGCCGTGCTGGTCCTGGACGACTGCCAGTGGGCCGGCCCGGTGCTGCTGGACGCCGTCGAGCGGCTGGTCGCCGCCCTCGGCCAGGCCCCGGTGCTGCTGCTGTGCCTGGCCCGGCCGGAGCTGCCGGCCTCCCGCCCGGAGCTGCCGGGGCTGCCGGTCGGCGGCCTGTCCTGGGACGAATCGGCGCTTCTGGCCGCTCAGTTGACGGAGCTGAGTGCCCACCAGGACGCGGTGCCGACCCGGCTGCTGGAGCGCGCCGAGGGCAACCCGCTGCACCTGGAGGAGCTGCTGGCCGCCCTCACCGAGGCGGACGGCCCCGCGCTCGCCGACGAACTCCCGCCCACGGGCCGGGCGCTGCTCAGCGCGCGGATCGACGACCTGGAGCGCGACGAGCGCACCACCCTGGACCTGGCCGCCGTGCTCGGCCGTGCCTTCTCCGCCGCCGAACTCGCCCAGCTCGCCCACGGCGGCGCCGACCACGACGCCTTCGCCGACCCGGAGGACGACGTCTTCACCGGCCCGTTCGACGGCCTCCCCGGCCTGCCCGCGGGCGACGACACCCCGCCTCGGCTGCACGCCGCGCTGGCCCGGCTGACCGAGCGCCGCCTGGTCGAACCGGCCGGCACCAGCTTCCGGTTCAGCAGCGGCCTGGTCCAGGAGTCGGTCTACCAGTCGATGTCCAAGCGGGCCCGCGCCGAGCGCCACGAACGCGCCGCCGACCTGCCGGCCGTCCGCGCCGCCGGGGACGCCGCCGTCGGCGGCCACCTGGAGCGCGCCCACCGCTACCGGCTCGAACTCGGCCTGCTGGACGCCCGGACGGACGCCCTGCGCACCCGCGCGGCCGCCGCCCTCGGCGTGGCCGGCGCCCAGGCGCTCGCCCACGCCGACCTGCCCGCCGCCACCGACCTGCTGGAGCGCGCCGTCCGGCTGCACTACCCGAACGAGCGCACCGCCGGCCCGGCGCTGCGCCGCCTCGGCGAGGCCCGGCTGGCGCTCGGCCGGGCCGACGAGGCCCTGCCCGTCCTGGCGCAGGTCCGCGACTCGGCCGCCGATCCGCTGGACGCCGCGCACGCCCGGCTCGCGCTGGCCGCGCGCGGTCTGCCGCCCGGCCCGGAGCAACCTGCCGCCACCGCCCGCGCCGTCCTCCCGCTCTTCATCGACCTGCGGGACGACCTCGGCCAGGCCCGGGCCGGGCTGCGCCTGGCCGAGGAGCACCTGCTGGCGGGCCGGCACACCGAGGCGGAACGGCTGCTGGACGACGCCCTCGACCACGCCGCCCGCACCGACGCCGAGCTGGACCGGGCCGCCGTGCTGGCCGCGCTGGCCGCCTCGCTGCTGGCGGGCCCCGAGCCCGTCCCGAACGCCGTCTTCCGGCTGCGGGCCCTGCTGGCCGGGCACGGCGCCGGCCACCGGACGGTGCGGGTCGCGCTCAACGGCCCGCTGGCCGTCCTGCTCGCCCTGCGCGACCGGCCCGGCGAGGCCGAACTGCTGCTGGCCGAGGCCAACGGCCTGGCGGGCGAGCTGTCGCTGGCCGACGCGATGATCTCGCTGCCGGCCCTGACCGCCCAGGCCGCGGCGGCCACCGGCCAGACCGCGCAGGCGCTGGACCTGCTCGCCGACGCCGCCGAGGTCGCCCGTCGGCTGGGCAACTCCGCCCCGCTGCCCCGGCTCGCCCTCACCACCGCCCGCGCCCTGCTGGACGCCGACCGCCCGGGGCCGGCCGCCCGCCACCTGGACGGCGTCGACGCCACGGCCGCGCTGCCGCCGGTGCTGGCGATCGAGCTGGACGCGCTGCGCGGCCGGCTCGCCGCCTCCCGGGGCGAGGCCGACCCGGCGCTGGAGCTGACCGCGGCCGCCGCACAGGCCGCCGAGGCCACCGAGTCGCTGCTGCTCCAGGCGCTCACCGCGCTGGACCGCGCCCACGCGCTGCTGCTGCTCGACCGGCGGGCCGAGGCCGCCGTGGCGGCCGGCACCGCCCGGGACCGCTTCGCCGCCAAGGGCCACCTGCCGGGCGTGCGCCGGGCCGAGCGGCTCGGGGGCGCCCGGTGAGCGGCCCGGCCGGCCTCACCTGGAGCCTGCGCGGCCGGACCGCCGCGGACCTGCCGGTGCTCGCCGACACCACCGCCCACGACACCACCGCCCACGGCAGCGCCGGCCCCGACGGCGCCCTCGACGGCGGGGGCACCGGCGGCGGGGGCACCGGCAAGGGCGTGCGGGTGTGCGTCGTGGACTCCGGCATCGAGCCGGACCACCCGCTGGTCGGCCCGCTGAACGGCTCCTGGGTGGTCGTCAAGGACCCGACGACCCGGGAGCTGGTGGTCCGCCCCGACCGCACCGGCGACACCTGCGGCCACGGCACCGCCTGCGCGGGCATCATCCGCCGTACCGCCCCGGACTGCGAGCTGTACAGCGTCCGGGTGCTCGGCGAACGCTTCACCGGCACCGGCGACATGCTGATCACCGGGCTGCGCTGGGCCGTCGAGCAGGGCTTCGACGTCGTCAACCTCAGCCTCTCCACCACCCGGACCCGCTTCCTGGAGGAGCTGCACGCGATCGCCGACGACGCCTTCTTCGCCCGCACCGCGATCGTCGCCTCCGCCCACAACACCCCGGTGGAGAGCTACCCCTGGCGGTTCTCCTCGGTCATCTCGGTCGGCAGCCACCAGGAGGACGACCCGGCCCTGCACCTGTACAACCCGGCGCCGCCGGTCGAGTTCTTCGCCCCCGGCCAGAACGTCCGGGTCCCCTGGCTCGGCGGCTCCACCATCCGCACCACCGGCAACAGCTTCGCCACCCCGTACGTCGCCGGGCTGTGCGCCCGCATCCTGTCCGGCCACCCGAGGCTGACGACCTTCCAGCTGAAGAGCGCGCTCTACCTCACCGCAGCCAACGTCCAGGTCGGCCCCGGTGCCGGTCCTCACCGTCCCCCAGGCGGGAGTTCGACGACCGAGCCCACCCCGTCCACCCCCATCACGGAGGCGCCCGATGACCCTCAGCACTGATCCCGCCGTCGACCCGCTGGCCCGCGAGCTGCTGCAGTCCGTGGTGGACGTGGCCCGCGCGATCTTCGGCGCCGAGGCCGGCTCGGTCTGCCTGCTCGACGAGGCGGCCGGGGAACTGGTGTTCCAGGCCGTCTCGGGGCGCGGCGAGGAGTCCCTGGTGGGCCGCCGCTTCCCGGCGGGCAGCGGCATCGCGGGCTGGGTCGCCGCCTCGGGCGAGCCGATGGTGGTCGACGACCTGGGTGCGAACCGCACTTTCGACCGGGCCTTCGCCGAGTCCACCGCGTACGTCCCGAACGCGCTGATGGCGGCGCCGCTGACGCACGGCAGCCGGGTGCTGGGCGTCCTGGAGGTACTGGACCCGGCCCCGCAGGCCCGGTCCAGCCTGCCCGAGCTGGACCTGCTCGCCCTGTTCGCCCGCCAGGCCGCCGCCGCCCTGCGGGTCATCGCCGAGCGTTCCCCGGCCCCGGCGGCGGTGCCCGACCGCGCCGCCGCCCTCGACCTGCTGGCCGACCTGGAGGAGCTGCTGCGCCGTCAGCCCTGACGCGGCGCCAACCTCGCGATCGATCCGCGCTCCAGCGCCGCGTACACCGCGCCGTCCGGGCCGACGGCGATGCCGTGCGGCTCGGCGGCCGGGCCGGGCAGTTGGTAGCCGTCGAGCAGCCCGTCCGGGCCGAGCACCCCGATCCGGCCGGCGCCCCACTCGGTGAACCAGAGCCGGCCGTCCGGGCCGCAGGTGATCGCGTGCGGCCGGGCCGCCCGGTCGGCCAGCGGGTACTCGGTGACCTCGCCGTCCACGGTGATCCGGCCGACCAGCCCGCCGCCGATGCCGACGTACCAGAGCGCGCCGTCCGCCCCGGCGGTGATCCCGACCGGGGCGGTGCCCCCGGTCGGCAGCGGGTGGACGGCCACCTCGCCCCCGACGGTGATCCGGGCGACGGCGTCCGCCTGGTTGAGCGTGCACCAGAGCGCGCCGTCCGGGCCGGCCGTGATGAGCGACGGGAAGGCCCCGGCCCGCGGCAGCGGGTACTCCGTCACCTCGCCCTCGACGGTGATCCGCCCGATCCGGTCGGCGTTCAGCTCGGTGAACCAGAGCGCCCCGTCGGGCCCCGCCGCGATCCCGTACGGCCCGGCGCCCGCCGTCGGGACGGCGAAGGAGCACGCCTTCCCGTCGGTGTCGATCCGCCCGATCCGGTGGTCGCGCATCCGGGTGAACCAGAGCGCGCCGTCCGGGCCGACGGTGAGCACCGCGGGCCCGCACTCCGGCGCCCCGAGGCCGTACCGCTCGACCGTGCCGTCCGCCGCCAGCCGTCCGATCTCCCCGGCGTGCACCAGCGTGAACCACACGCCCCCGTCCGGCCCCACGGCGACCCCGTACGGTCCGGCCCCCTCCTCGGCGACCTCGATCAGCTCCGCGATCCGTGCCATGCGAACCCCCGTCCTCACTATTGCGACTTCCGTCGCATTAGTGATCCTCGCACGCCCTCCCCTCTCCCGGCAACCGGGTTACACCTCGTTCCCCGCGCGGCGGGCGGCCCGCGGGGCGGGGACGCCGCGCAGGACGGAGACGATGCCCACGCCGGCGGCGCACACCGGGACGGCGAGCAGGGCCCCGAGGATGCCGGCGATCCCGGAGCCGGCCACCACCGCGACCATGATGGTGGCCGGGTGCAGCTCCACCGTCCGGCTCTGGATGAGGGGTTGGAGGACGTTGCCCTCGAACAGCTGGACCGCCATCACCACGCCGAGCGCCCACAGCGCCGTCCCGATCCCGCCGTCGGCGAGCGCGACCAGCACGGACACCGCCCCGGACAGGAAGGCCCCGACGAACGGGATGTAGGCGCCCATGAACACCAGCGCGCCCAGCCCCGGCGCGCCGGGCACGCCGAGCGCCACCAGGCCGATGGTGATGAAGGTCGCGTCGATCAGCGCGATCAGCGAGGTGCCGCGCATGAAGCCGGCCATCGCGTCGAAGGCCCGCTCGGCGCAGGCGATCACGGTCTCGGCGCTGCGCTCGGGCAGGTAGGAGCGGATCGTGTCGCCGGTGCGGTGGCCGTCGCGGAGGAAGAAGAACACCAGGGCGAGCGCCAGCACGCCGCCGGCGATCAGCTGGGTGGCCAGGCCCAGCCCGGACAGCACGCCGTTGGTGACGGTCGAGACCAGCGAGTTGGTCTCCCCCTTGGCGTTGTCCAGCGCGTGCCGGATCTTCTCCCCGGTCGGGCCGAGCCACGCGGCGAGCTGGTTGCCCGCCTGCTGGAGGGACTCGGCGATCTGCGGGGCGCTGTGCACCAGCGCGTTGACCAGCAGCGCGATCACCCCGCAGACGGCCGCGACCAGCAGCACGCAGGTGAGCCCGGCGGCCAGCCCCCGACTCACGCCCCGCCGGACCATCCACGGCACCGCCGGGTAGAGCAGCGAGGCCCCCAGCAGCGCCAGCACCACCGGCACGGTCGCGGCCCGCAGCTCGACCAGCGCGAAGACCAGCAGCGAGGCGAGGGCGAGCAGCAGGATCACCGCCGCCGACCAGGCGGCCGCCTGCCGGACCACCGGCGGCAGCATCAGGTACGGCCTGCGGGGGTCCGGCGCGGCCCCGCCCACGAACCGGGGTTCCACCGCCGGGCCCTCCCCGGCCGGGTGCTCCTCGGGCACGGCCACCTCCGCCTGGCTCGTCGACGAGTCCGAATCACCCCGTCCCGGCGGACGGTGCGTCAGCGTGCCCGTGCCGCCGGGCTGCCCGGCGAACCCGCCACGCCGCCGTCCGGCCGATCAAGGGTGGAGCCGATTCAATCCGCCCCCGTCCGTCGCGTACAGAGCAGCCGGTGGAGCTCACCTCATCGGACGAAGCGCCCTGGCGGACACGTTCGAGTGCCGGACCTCAGTTCGCCTCGAAGCGGCCGCCCCGTCCACCCGGAGCGGTCGCCCCCGTCCAGCGGTCGGCACGCTCAGCGGCGGCCGTCCAGGACGGCGCGCAGCACGCCGATCCGGTTGCTGGTGATGGAGGCGACCCCGCTGTCGCGCAGCCGGCGCATGGTGCGGCGCAGGTCGGCGGTCCAGGTGGAGACGGCGAGCCCGGCGTCCGCGGCGGCGGCGGTGAACTCGGGGGTGACCAGGCCGAACGGCGGGTTGAGGTAGCGCGGGCGCAGGTCGTCGAGCAGGGCGCGGACGGGCAGCCGGGGCTCCTTCCAGGTGAGAGCGATCTCGGCGCCGGGCGCCAGCGCGCGGACGGCGAGCATGGCGGTGGCGGGGCCGCAGAAGGAGACCAGCCCGTCGGCGTCGAGGTCGCTGACGACGGACCAGGTGGCGGCGACGGGGCCGGGGTCGTCGAGGTCGATGAGCAGCCGGGGGCCTCCGGCGGCAGCGACGACCTTGATCGTCTCGGCGAGGGTCGGGACGGCGAGCGGCCCCCGGCGCAGTTCGTCGAGCTGCGCGGTGGTGACCCGGCCGATCGACCGCGGGTCGCCCCAGAGGCGCTCCAGGGTGCGATCGTGCAGCAGGACGGGCACCCGGTCGCGGGTGAGCTGGACGTCCACCTCGACGGCGTCGGCACCGGCGGCGAGCGCGGACTCGACGGAGGGCAGGGTGTTCTCGCGGTGGCGGTACGGGTCGCCGCGGTGCGCGACGGCGAGCACCCGGCGGCGGTCGGCGGCCGGTTCCCCGACCGCGCGGACGGCGCTCTGGGTGGTCGGCAGATGCGGGTGGGACATCCCGGGCGGGGCCTCTCGTTCGGAACCGGTTCGGGCGGGGCTCGACGCGCCGTCGGCGCGCGGCACCCGGTGGAGCGTGCCGTGGGGCGTGCCGTGCGGGTCAGGCCGGACCTAACGCCGCTCGATCATCACATTGGTGGACTTGATGACCGCGGTGGCGGGGGCGCCGGGGACGAGGTTCAGCTCCTCCGCCGACTCCCGGCTGATCAGCGACACCACCCGGAAGGGCCCTGCCTGGACCTCCACCTGGGCCGCGACGTCGCCGAGCACCACGTGGGTGACGATCCCGGGGAAGCGGTTGCGGGCCGAGGACGGACGGCCCTCGGCCTCGGCGTTCTCCGGGCGGGCCAGCTCACGGGCGAAGGCGGCGAGGTCGACGCCGGGGATGATCCGGTGGCCGTGCTCGTCCCGCTCGGCCGCGACCCGCCCCGCGTCCACCCAGCGCCGCATGGTGTCGGCACTGACCCCGAGCAGCGCCGCGGCTTCGCCGATGCGGTACGGGTTGACCGGCGCCTCGGACTGGCCCATGTGCGACTCCTGACACTGACTCGGGGACTGCCCCGGGGACTGGCTCGGGGAACGTGGGACGGGAACGGGGACGCCGCACGCGCGGCGGGCCGTCGCCGTCATCCTGCCGTACCGGCGGCCGGGGCCGCCAAGCGAGGCGGGTCAGGACTCGCCGAAGAGGTCGCGGCGCACCGCGTCCCCGGCGGTGAGGACGGCCCCGGCCAGCACCGCGCCGCCGCCCGCCGTGCCGGGCCGGACCTCGGTGCGCAGCGGGGACAGCTCGGCCAGCCGCCGTTCGACCCGGCCGGCCAGTTCGGCGCCGCCGGCCCGGCCGAGCTCGCCGCCGAGCACCACGCAGCCCGGGTCGAGGACGACGCAGATGCTGGCGGCGCCGACCGCGATCCGCGCGGCCAGCTCGTCCAGGAACGGCCCGCCGGGCCCGTCCGGGCCGAGTGCGTCCAGCGCGGCGCGGACGGCCGCCTCGGCGGCGGGGGCGTCCCCGGCCGCGCCGGCGGGCAGTCCGTGGGCGCGGGCGAGCTCGCAGACGGCGGCGCTGCCGGCCAGGCTGTGGAAGCCGCCGTCGCAGCCGGTGGCGCTGGGCAGGCCGCCGGTGCCGGGGACGGGCAGGAAGCCGATCTCGCCGGTGCCGCCGGAGAAGCCCCGGCGCAGCCGGCCGTCCAGGACGACGGCGGCGCCGACGCCGTGGCCGAGCCAGAGCAGCACGAAGGTGTCGCGGTCGCGGGCGGCGCCGATCCGGTACTCGGCCCGGCCGGCCAGGTTGACCTCGTTCTCCAGGATCACCTCGGTGCCGGGCAGCCCGCGCAGCTCGGCGAGCAGTTCGGCGTGCCAGGCGGGGAGCTTCCCGGTGCTGTTGAGGCGCCCGGTGGCGGGGTCGACCAGTCCGGGGGCGCCGACGGCGACGGTGTGCAGCCGGTCGACGCCGACGCCGCGCGCGGTGTCCAGCAGGGTGCGCACCAGGTGCCCGGCGGTGTCGGGCGTTCCGTCGCCGTGGACCGGGATCTCGGCGCTGGCGAGGGTGCGCCCGGTGAGGTCGGCGACGACCAGGCTGACGCCGCCGGAGCGCACGTCGAAGGCGGCGAGGTGGGCGCGGGAGGCGACCAGCGCGTAGAGCCGGGCGTTGGGGCCGCGCCGCTGTTCGCCCCGTTCGCCGACGACGGCGACCAGGCCGGTGCGCTGGAGGCGGTCGAGCAGGTCGGCGACGGTCGGCCGGGAGAGGCCGGTGAGGTCGCGCAGCTCGGTCGCGGTCAGGGGGCCCTGTTCGAGGAGCAGGTTGAGGGCCAGCCGGTCGTTGATCGCCCGGGCGGTGCTCGGCGTGGCCGTGCGCGCGGTGGTCATGGCGGCTCATCCTTCCAGAGTGTTTCTATCAGGTTCCCTTCCTGATAATTTTATCGAACCATCCGCCGGACGGCCGTCGCCGCCGCGCGGACCGAACGGCCTGCACGTAGACCACCCTCAGGCACGTCAGAACCACCGCCGGGCACGTCAGACCACCCACCAGCACGTCAACCACCCACACAGGGCACCGTCGCGCCGCCCCACCTGCGCGACCCGGGAGGGAACGCCGGATGAGCACGACCGCACACTCACTGGAGCCGCTGGCCTCCCCACGCCGGGCCAGGGCCGGCATCGCCCTGGTCTTCGGCGTGCACGGCGCCGTCAGCGGCAGTTTCGTCACCCGCATCCCGTGGATCCAGGACCGCCTCGACCTCTCCCCCGGCCAGCTCGGCCTGGCCCTGGTGATGCCCGCCATCGGCTCCTCCCTCGCGATGCCGCTGGCCGGCCGGTTCGTCCACCGCTACGGCGGGCGGGCGGCGGTCCGCGGACTGATCTCGCTCTGGTGCCTGGCCCTCGCCCTGCCCGCGCTCGCCCCCTCGCTGCCGGTGCTGTGCGTGGCGCTGCTCGCGTACGGCGCCTCGGCCGGGATGGCGGACGTCGCGATGAACGCGCAGGGCGTGGAGATCGAACAGCGGCTCGGCCGCTCGATCATGTCCGGACTGCACGGGATGTGGAGCGCGGGCGGGCTGCTGGCCTCCGGCTTCGGCATCCTGGCCGCCCACCTCGACCTCGACGCCCGGCTCCAGCTGGCCGTCACCGCGCTCGTGCTGCTCGTCCTCGCGCAGCCCGTCTGCCGGAACCTGCCCGACCTGCGGGCGCCGGAGGGGGCGGAGGAGCCGCCGCGGTTCGCACTGCCGCCGCGCAGTTCGCTGGTGATCGGACTGGTCGGCTTCTGCGCCGTCTTCGCCGAAGGCGCCTCGATGGACTGGAGCGGCGTCTACCTGCGGGACGTCACCGGCGCCTCTGCCACCGTCGCGGCCGCCTCCTACACCGCCTTCTCGCTCACCATGGCCGTCAGCCGCCTGTGCGGGGACGCGGTGGTCCGCCGGCTCGGCGCCGTGCGCACCACCCGTCTCGGCGGCGCCGTCGCCACCGTCGGCGGCCTGCTGGTGGTGGCCGCCGACAGTCCGGCGCTCGCCATCCCGGGCTTCGCCCTGATCGGCATCGGCATCGCGGTCACCGTCCCGCTGGCCTTCGCGGCGGCCGGGCGGATCGGCAGCAACCCCAGCCAGGCCATCGCGGGCGTCGCCACCGTCACCTACACCTCCGGCCTGGTCGCGCCCGCGATCATCGGCGCCCTCGCCCAGGCGACCTCGCTGACCGTCTCCTTCGGCCTGGTCACCGCGCTCGCCTTCGCGCTGCTGCTGAGCGCCGGGGCGCTGCGCCGGGCCGAACGGAATTCCCCCGGATCCGGCGCCGAAAATGTGACCGCAACGTCACCGGAAAGCACTTCGAAAAAAGATCTCTCTGCGATATGATCTAGAAAATTCCGGGGAATTCCTCGCTAATATCGCCGACCGCCGGGCGCATTCCGCACCCGGCGGTTTCGCGATCCGTGAGGTGGACCCCGTGTGCTACGACCCCGACGCCGCCCCGCCCGCCGTCACCCCCGCACTCTGGCCCCTGGCCGAGGCTGCGGCGCTCACCCTGACCTCGGCGGACGGCACCGAGTTCGCCGCCTTCCTGGCCCGCCCCGAGGTGGCCACCGGCGTCGGCGTCCTCGTCCTGCCGGACAACAAGGGCCTTTCCGGCTTCTACCGGCAGACCGCCGCCCGGCTCGCCGAACAGGGCCACCCCGCGCTCGTCGTCGACTATTACGGCCGCACCGCCGGAGCCGATCCGGAAAGCCGCCCGAAGGAATTCGGCGACCTGCCCGGCCTGCTCCGCCACCTGCTCGCCCTCACCCCCGAAGGCCTGGACGCCGACCTCGCCGCCGGCCTCGCCCGGCTGCGCGCAAGCGGGCCGGCCGAGGTGGTCGCGCTCGGCTTCTGCTTCGGCGGCCGGCAGGCCTTCCGCGCCGCCGCGCCCTGGTTCGGGCTGGCCGGCGCGGTCGGCTTCTACGGATACCCCGACGCGATCAACGGCTCCCCGGGGCCCACTCAGCTCGCGGCCGACCTCAGCGCGCCGATCCTCGCCTTCTGGGGCGGCGCGGACGAGCACATCCCGCCCACCGCCGTCGACGCCTTCGACGCGGCCCTGACCGCCGCCGGCAACCCGCACGAGTTCGTCACCTACCCGGGCGCGCCGCACAACTTCTTCGAGCTCTCCGCCGTCGAATATTCGGACGCGGCCCGGGACTCCTGGCGACGTCTGCTGGGATTCCTCGCCGACCGCTCCGCATCCGCGACCCCCCGGAGGACGCTCTGATGTCCCGCCTGTCCCACCCGTCCCGCATTTCCCGGCTGGCCCGCCTGTCCCGTCGTGCGCGGCTCGCCGCCGCCACGGCCGCCCTCGCCGCCGCCGCGGTGGCGCTCACCGCCCCGCCGGCCCCCGCGGCCACCCCCACGACCACCCCCGCGGCCACCCCCGCCGCCGACTTCGGGCCCGCCGAGATCCGCACCGGCATGTACGCGGGCCCGAACGACCTGTGCCTGGAGGTCGCCGACTGGCGCACCGACGACGGCGCCCCGGTCCGGATCTGGACCTGTACCGGCGGCGCCAACCAGCAGTGGACCCAGAGCGCCCGCGGCTGGGTGAACCTGAACAGCGGCAAGTGCCTGGACATCCCGGCCTTCAGCACCACCTGGGGCACCCAGGCCGACCAGTGGACCTGCGACGGCGGCGCCAACCAGAGCTGGAGCGACCCCCCGGCCAGCCACCCCGGAACGCCCCGCCGGATCGTGAACGGCTACAGCGGCCTCGTCCTGGACGTCTCGGGCGGCGCGCTGACCGACGGCACCCCGGTGATCCAGTGGGAGTTCCACAGCGGCGACAACCAGTTCTGGCACTACAACCCGGAAAAGCCCCCGTACAGCTGACCGCGACCGCCCTCGACGGTCGCGACCGGGCACCGGTTAGGCTCGGCCGGTGCCCGCACCCGTCTCGCCCCTGCCCGCACCCGCAACGCCCCCGCCCGCCGTCGAGCTGCCGCCGTCCGGCCCCGTGCCGCGTTCGCCGTGGTGGCGGTTCGCGCTGCTGGTGGTGCTGCTCGGCGCCGCGGCCGGGTCGCTGCTGCTGTGGAGCCCGACGGCGCTGCTGAACGGCGGCCTCGCCGACCGGATGCCCGGGTACTGGTTCGCGCCGCTGTTCGCCACCGTGTACGCGGTCGGCACGCTCGCCTTCGTCCCCCGGCCGGCACTGAACGCCGCCGCCGGGCTGCTGCTGGGCATCCAGCAGGGCGTGCTGCTGTCGGTGCTCGGCACCACGCTGGGCGCGGCCATGGCCTTCGGGCTCGGCCGGGGCCTCGGGCGCGAGGCGCTGCGGCCGTACCTGCGCGGGCGGGTGCTCGGCACGCTGGACCGGCGCTTCACCGAGCAGGGCTTCCGCAGCGTGCTGGTGCTGCGGCTGCTGCCGGGCATGCCGTTCCAGGCGGCCAACTACGGCGCGGCCTTCTCTGGGGTCCGCTTCGCGCCCTTCCTGTTCGCCACCGCGATCGGCGTGGTGCCGACCACCGCGGTGTACGTGACGGCGGCGGCCAGCGCGGGCGAGCCGGGCTCGGCGGCCTTCCTGGTGTCGGCCGGGATGATCGTGCTGCTCGTGCTGGGCAGTGTGGTCGGGCTGTGGCGGGCCGCGGTCGCCCGGCGCCGCACACCGGCCGCCTGAGCGCCTGACCGCCTGACCGCCTGACCGCCTGACCGCCTGACCGGCCGAGATTCCGAGGCACTCGGGGGGCGCTCGACAATTCGCTCGCGCCCGCCCGTCGTCGGACGTCAGGATGGCCCGCATGACCGAACCCTCCCCGCGGGTCGACCCGCCGATGGCGGCCGACGAGACCGCCATGCTCACCGCCTGGCTCGACTACCACCGCAGTACCCTCGCGCTCAAGTGCGAGGGCCTGACCGACGACCAGCTGCGGCTGCGCTCCGCCCCGCCGTCCACCCTCTCGCTGCTCGGCCTCGTCCGGCACATGGCCGAGGTGGAGCAGTACTGGTTCCAGAGCATCCTGCGCGGCGACGAGTACACCGAGAACCACTACTGGACCGAGGCCGACGAGGACGGCGACTTCAACGGCGTGGACACCGCCGACGTCGCGGCGGACTTCGCCACCTGGCGCGCCGAGGTCGAGACCGCCCGCCGCGCGAGCGCCGGCCTGTCGCTGGACACCGTCGGCAAGCGGCTGCGCCGCGGCGAGGAGGTGACGCTGCGCTGGATCCTGGTCCACATGGTCGAGGAGTACGCGCGGCACAACGGCCACGCCGATCTTCTGCGCGAACTGGTGGACGGCACTACCGGCGAGTGAAATCGTTTCCGCATTGTTGACAGAAGGTCAATTGCGCGGTGACCACGACCGATATGGTCTACGCGCGCAACCGTACGGCTCACCGCCGCGTCGCTGATGTTGCCCGGGTTCGCCCGGGTTTCCGTCGCGGCGCGACTCGTACGGGGGCCGCGAGCGGGCACGGGACCGGTGAACAGTGCGATACTCGGACAGTTCCGACGAGTGGATGACGTGTCAAAAAGGACACGCGACCCCGGGGGACCAGGACGGGACGAGGCAGGGAGGCGCGGCATGGGAGCACTTCGCGACGAGCACCACAACGGGTGGCTGATGCCCTCGGGAAACTACCCGGCCGCGGTGTACGAGGACGAGTGGGTCGATCAGGAGACGATGCCGGCCGCCCCCGCGCCCGCGAAGATCGTCTCCTTGCGGCCGACCGGTTTCGAGGCGGCCCGCACGGTGGGCGAGCACATCCGGGCGAGCATCCCGGTGGTCATGGACCTCACCGAGATGAACGAAGCCGAGGCCAAGCGGATGGTGGACTTCGCCTCCGGGCTGATCTTCGGCACCCAGGGCGGCATCGAGCGGATCGCCCGCCGGGTGTTCCTGCTCACCCCGGCCGACGTCGAGGTCATGGTGATCGACCGCCCGCTCGACGAGACCGGGTTCTACAACCAGAGCTGATCCGGGCGGCGCACGGCCCGACCGGGCTGAACCGACCGAGTTGAACCGGCCGCACGACAGCGGCACCCCGACCGGGGACGGCACCCGCCGTTCCCGGTTTTTGCTGTCCCGGCCGTGACGATCAACGCCTCATTCGAGACCCCCACCATAATTTTGAGACATCCATGTCTCACGTGACCTACACTCGATTCATGGCCACCGATCGCGACACCGTCCTGGAAGCCGCCGTCGGCGTGCTCTCCCGCCGCCCGACCGCCCACCTGGACGAGATCGCGCGCGCCGCCGGGATCAGCCGCGCCACCCTGCACCGGCTCTTCCCCGGGCGCGAGGCCCTGATCCGCGAGGTCGGCCTGCTCGGCCTGCGCCGGTTCGCCGCCGCCCTGGACACCGCCGCCGTCGAGGACGGCGACGCCGAGGCCGCGCTGCGCCGCCTGGTCGACGCCGCCGTCCCGGACGCCACGCTCTGCGCCTTCCTGGCCGGCGAGAACCAGCTCTACGACGACGACAGCGTCAACGACCTCTGGGAGCTCCAGATCGTTCGACTGCACGCGCTCTTCCTGCGCGGCCAGCAGCAGGGCACGTTCCGCATCGAGCTGAGCGCCGCCTGGCTGAGCGAGGCCTTCTTCGACCTGGTGGCCGGCGTCGGCTGGGCCATCCAGGACGGCCGCCTCGCCCCGCGCGACGCCGCCTTCTCGCTCGCCGAGCTGTTCCTCGGCGGCGCGCTGCGCCGACCGGACGCCGCCACTCCCCCGCCCACAGCACCTTCGGCCCGCACACCGGAAACCGATATCCCATGAGCAAGCGAAGCGAACGAATCATCAGCGGGTGCGCATTGCGCGAAGCGCCTGCCGAGCGAAGCGAGGCGGGCGCATGAGCAGTACCGTTTCTGCCAGCCCCCGTCAGCGCTGGACCGGCCTCGCCGTCCTCGTCCTGGCCGTCACCGTGGTCGCCCTCGACGCGACCGTCCTCTCCCTCGCCATCCCCTCCATCAGCGAGACGCTGGAGCCCAGCGGCACCCAGCTGCTCTGGATCGGCGACTCCTACTCGTTCGTCCTGGCCGGCCTGCTGGTCAGCATGGGCTCGCTCAGCGACCGGATCGGCCGCAAGAAGCTGCTGCTGATCGGCGCGGCCGCCTTCGGCGCGGCCTCGCTGCTCGCCGCCTACGCGCCCAGCGCCGGCTGGCTGATCCTGGCCCGCGCGCTGCTCGGCGTCGCCGGCGCGACGATCATGCCCTCGACCCTGTCGCTGATCCGCGGCCTCTTCCCGGACGACCGGGAGCGGGCCACCGCGATCGGCATCTGGGGCGCGGCCGCCACCGCCGGCGCCGCGCTCGGGCCGGTGGTCGGCGGGGTGCTGCTGGAGCACTTCTGGTGGGGTTCGGTGTTCCTGCTGAACATCCCGATCCTGCTCCTGCTGCTGGTGCTCGGCGCCTGGCTGCTGCCGGAGTCCAAGGACCCGAACCCGGGCCGCTGGGACGTGCTGAGCGTCGCCCTGTCGATGGCCGGGGTGATCGGCACGGTCTACGCGATCAAGGAGGCCGCCGCGCACGGCGTGGCGCGCTGGGACGTCCCGGTCGCCTTCGTGCTGGGCGTCACCGCGCTGACCGTCTTCGTCCGCCGCCAGCTGCGGCTGGAGACCCCGCTGCTGGACGTGCGGCTGTTCCGCGACCGGCGGTTCACCGCCGCCGTGCTGGCCTCGCTGATCGCCCTGATCGGCCTGTCCGGGGTGGTCTTCGTGACCTCGCAGTACCTCCAGCTGGTCCGCGGCTACGAGCCGCTGCGGGCCGGCCTGGCCGAGCTGCCGGCCTTCGTCGGCGCCGTCGTCGGCGGTCTGCTGACGGCCCGGCTGGTGCGGCGCACCGGCGCCCGGGCGGCGCTGACCGGCTGCCTGCTCGCCATGGGCCTCGGCGTGGGCGTGCTCGGCTGGCTCCAGCAGGACACCACCTACCTGTTGCTGGCCACCTCCTTCCTGCTGGTCGGGACGGCGGAGGGCGTGGTCTACACGCTCGGCGCCGACCTGGTGCTGAGCGCCTCACCCGCCGACAAGGCCGGCGCGGCCTCGGCGGTCTCGGAGACCGCGTACGAGCTGGGCACCGCACTCGGCATCGCGCTGGTCGGCTCGGTGGTCGGCTCGATCTACGCCGGCGGGCTCGTCGTCCCGGCCGGGACGGATCCGGCGGCCGCGGCGCGGGCCGGCGAGTCGCTGGGCGCGGCGGTCGAGACGGCGCACGGACTGCCGCAGGGCGTCGCGGAGCCGCTGGTGGCGAGCGCCCGGGAGTCCTTCACGCACGGCATGAACAGTGCCGGCCTGCTGGCCGCCGTCCTGCTGATCGGCGCGGCCGCGATGGCCTGGCGGCTGCTGCGGGGCCTGGACGCCCCGACCAGCGCGGCCACCCCGGTCACCCCGGCCACTGCGGTCACTGCGGTCGAGGCGCCCGCTCCGGAGAAGCCGCAGAAGCCGGAGAAGGTCGGCGCGTAAGCACGCCCGACTCCCCTGTCACCGGCGGGAACGGCCACGGCCGTTCCCGCCGGTGGCGTATCGCGGGCCGGGCGGCTGGAACCGGGGCGGCCAGACCCAGAAACATGCGATGTTCAAATGTCTGATGTTTGTATAGGCTGCCTCCATGAACCGCATCAGTACACCGCGCAGGACGGCAAGCCTGTCCGCGCAGCTCGTGGACAGCCTCCGCTCGCACATCGAGGCGGGCGGCTGGCCGGTGGGGACGCGGATCCCGCCGGAGCAGGTCCTCGTCGAGGAGCTCGGGGTCGGACGCAGCACGCTGCGCGAGGCGATCGGCGCGCTCGTGCACCTCGGCCTGCTGGAACCCCGGGCCGGGGACGGCACCTACGTCCGCGCGTCGAGCGAGCTCCAGTCGGTCATGGTGCGGCGGGCGAGTTCCGCCCGGCGGGACAACGTCCTCGAACTGCGCACCGTCCTCGAGGAGTACGCCTCGGGGGCCGCCGCCCTGCGGCGCAGCGAGGACCAGCTGCACCAGCTCAGGGAGCTGCTGACCGACGCCGACGCGGCCTGCGCCGGCGAGGACAGGTCCGCGGCCATGAGTGTCGACGCGCTGTTCCACCGGGCCGTCGTCCGGGCGAGCGGGAACGACCTCCTGATCGAGGTCTACGACTACCTCGGCACGGCCCTCACCTCCGCCCTGGGAGGCCTGCCCTGGGACGCCACCGCCGCCGAGGAGCACGCCGACCTGCACCGGCGACTCGTCGACGCGATCGAGGCCCAGGACGAGAACGGCGCCCGCACCGCGGCGGCGGCGATCGTCCGGCTCACCCACGACCACGGGGTCCAGGCACCAGCCGCGACGGAGGAGCGATGAGTCCGTAGCTGTCCTCGGCACCGCCATGGCGGGCGCCGGATACGGTGCGGGGCAGGACCGCCACGTACGGAGTCCCCGCACGCCGACGAGCGCTCAACTCACTTCCACCGAACGGGCCTTCGGCGAAAAATGAAGACCGCCAACCCCTTGCACAGGCCTTCGAGGCCGTAGAGGAGAACACCGATGTCCGTCTTACCGCCCCCGGCCGACGACCTCGACGCACGCACCGCCCAGCGCACCGCCCACCTGTACGCGACGGATCCGCAGTTCCGTGCCGCCGCACCCCTGGACGCCGTCAGCGAGGCGATCCGGCGGCCGGGCCTACCGCTCGCCGACCTCGTGGCCACGGTGATGGAAGGGTACGCGGACCGCCCCGCCCTGGGCGAGCGCGCCACCGAGCCGGTGACCGACCCGGACACCGGCCGCACCACCCTGCGCCTCCTGGACCGGTTCGACACCGTCACCTACGGCGAACTGTGGGAACGCGTCGGCGCGGTGGCCTCCGAGTGGCGCCACCACCCCGACCACGCCGTGGGCCCGGGCGACTTCGTCGCCGTCCTCGGCTCCACCAGCCCCGAGTACGCCGTGCTGGATCTGGCCTGCGTCCGCTCCGGCGCGGTGAGCGTCCCCCTCCAGGCCGGCGCCTCGGCGGAACACCTGGCCCCCGTCGTCGCGCAGACCGGACCACGCCTGATGGCGGTGGACGTGGCGCACCTGGACGTCGCGCTCCAGATCGCGGCGGACGCCCCGTCACTGGGCAGGATCGTCGTGCTCGGCCACCGCCCGGAGGTCACCGACCACCAGGAGGCGCTGGACGCCGCGCGCGGACGGCTCGCGGCGCAGGGCCGGGGCGTCACCCTGGACACGCTGGCCTCGGTCATCGAGCGGGGCAGGAGCCTGCCACCGCTCCCCCGGGTCCCCGAGGGCTCGACGGCCGACACGCTCAGCGCGCTGATCTACACCTCGGGGAGCACCGGCACCCCCAAGGGCGCCGTGTACACCGAGCGTCTCGTCAAGCACTTCTGGATCGACTTCGTGCCCGGCCAGGGGACGCAGCCGTCCATCGTGCTCAACTACCTGCCCCTGAGCCACATGATGGGACGGGGCGTGCTGTTCGGCACGCTCGCCAAGGGGGGCACCGCCCACTTCGTGGCGTCGAGCGACCTGTCGACCCTCTTCGTGGACCTCTCCCTGGTCCGGCCCACCGAGTTCATCCTGGTGCCCCGCATCTGCGACATGCTCTTCCAGCGCTACCGGAGCGAGTCGGCCCGCCGGAACGAGCCGGACGAGGTCGGGGGCGACACCGCCGGGCAGGCGGACCGCGCGAAGGAGGAGCTGCGGGAGAAGACCCTGGGCGGCCGCCTCCTGTGGGCCACCTACGGCTCGGCCCCGATGAGCGCGGAGCTGGCGGCGTTCCTGGAGAGCTGCCTGCAGATCAGGGTGTTCAACGGCTACGGGTCGACGGAAGCCGGGCTGGTCTCGCTCGACGGCCGGGTGCTGCGCCCGCCGGTGACCGACCACCGGCTGGCGGACGTGCCCGGGCTGGGGTACTTCCGCACCGATTCCCCGCACCCCAGGGGCGAACTCCTGGTCAAGTCGGAACGCCTCGTTCCCGGCTACTTCCAGCAGCCGGACGCCACCGCCCAGGTCTTCGACGAGGACGGCTTCTACCGCACGGGCGACATCGTGGCCCTCACCGGCCCCGACGAGTTCGTCTACGTCGACCGCCGCTCCAACGTCCTCAAACTGTCGCAGGGCGAGTTCGTGGCCACCTCCCGGTTGGAAGCCCTCTTCACCGACAGTCCGCTCGTCCGGCAGGTCTTCGTGTACGGCAACAGCGCCCGCGCCTACCTGCTCGCGGTCATCGTGCCCACCCAGGAGGCGCTCGACCTCGCCGCCGAGGACGGTCCGCGTCTCAGGTCGCTCCTGCGCGAGTCCCTACACCGCCTCGCCACCGAGGCGGGCCTCAACTCGTACGAGATCCCACGGGACTTCCTCATCGAGACCGAGCCGTTCAGCCAGCAGAACGGGTTGCTCTCCGGCGTGCGCAAGCTGCTGCGCCCCGCGCTGGCGAAGCGCTACGGCGAGCGCCTCGAAGCCCTGTACGCCGAGCTGACCGAGCGCGAGAGCGACGAACTCCGGGCACTGCGCCAGGTCGGCCCGTCCCGGCCCGTACCGGAGACCGTGTGCCAGGCCGCCCGCGCGCTGCTCGGACACCGGCAGGACGACGTCCACCCCGGGACGCGTTTCCTCGAACTCGGCGGCGACAGCCTCTCCGCGCTGTCGTTCTCCCAACTGCTCAAGGAGGTCTACCGCGTCGACGTCCCCGTCGACGTCGTCATCAACCCGGTCAACACGCTCCAGCGGGTGGCCGACCACATCGAGAACGCCCTCGCGTCGGGCGACCGGCGCCCGACCGCCGACCAGGTCCACGGACCGGGCGCGACGCGGCTCGTGGCGGGCGACCTGACACTGGACGCGTTCCTCGACACGGGGACCCCGACGCGGACCGGCAGGCCGAGGGGCCCGCTGCCCGAGGCGCGGACCGTCCTGCTGACCGGCGCCAACGGCTACCTGGGCCGCTTCCTGTGCCTCGAATGGCTGGAGCGCGTCGCGCAGCGCGGCGGCACACTGGTCTGCGTGGTCCGCGGCGCCACCGACGAGTCGGCCCGGGCGCGGCTCGACGCGGCCTTCGACAGCGGCGACCCGGAGCTCCTCCGGCGCTACCACGGCCTGGCCGCCGAGCACCTGGAGGTGGTCGCCGGCGACGTCGGGGAGCGCGACCTCGGACTCGACCGGGAGACCTGGCAGCGGCTGGCCGACACCGTGGACCTGATCGTCCACCCGGCGGCACTCGTCAACCACGTCCTGCCCTACGACCAGTTGTTCGGCCCCAACGTGCTGGGCACGGCCGAACTGATCAGGCTCGCGGTCACCTCCAGGGCCAAACAGTTCACCTACCTGTCGACGGTCGCCGTCGTCTTCGATTCCGAGGCCGCGGCCGACGAGGACGCGGACATCCGCACGGCCTGCGGGACGCGCGACCTCGGCAGCGGCTACGCGAACGGCTACGCGGCCAGCAAGTGGGCGGGCGAGGTGCTGCTGCGCGAGGCGCACGACACGTTCGGCCTCCCGGTCGCCGTGTTCCGCTCGAACCTGATCCTCGCCCACCCGCGCTACCGGGGGCAGCTGAACGTCCCGGACGTGTTCACCCGCCTCCTGCTGAGCCTGCTGGCGACCGGCATCGCCCCCGGCAGCTTCTACGCCCGGGGCACCGGTGACGTCGACGGGCACTACGACGCGCTGCCCGTGGACTTCACCGCGCAGGCCGTCGCCGCGCTGGGCGACGACACCCGGGAGGGGTACCGGACCTTCAACATCGTGAACCCGCACGAGGACGGAATCTCCCTCGACACCTTCGTCGACTGGCTGGCGGCGGCCGGACACCCCCTGACGCGCATCGACGACTACGACGAGTGGCTCGACCGCTTCGAGAGCGCCATACGCGCTCTGCCCGACCGCCAGCGGCAGCACTCGCTGCTCCCCCTGCTGCACGCCTTCTCCACGCCGTCGGAGCCGCTGCCCGGATCCGCCCTGCCGGCGGACCGGTTCCGCGAGGCGGTCCGGGCCGCCGCCCTCAACGAGGAGAACGACATCCCGCACCTGTCGCAGGACCTGATCACCAAGTACGTGGCGGACCTCCGGGCGCAGCACCTGCTGTAGCCGGTCCGCCCTCCTCCTCCGCACCCACCTCCGCACCCGCTGGCGGGAACGGCCACGGCCGTTCCCGCCGGTGGCTTCACCGTGCTGGTGTCCGCCCCCGCGCTGTCCGTCGTGGCGTGCCCCCTGCTCGGGCTGGGCGGCGGCGCCTGCCTCGTCCTCGCGCTGACCTTCCAGAGCGGACGCGCCGGCAGCTCCGGCGAAGCCGCCGCGCCGGCCGGCAAGACGCAGTCCATCGGCTACCTCGTGGCGGCGGCCGGGCCCCTCCTCCTCGGGATCCTGCACGACACCACGGGCAGCTGGACGCTTCCGCTCACGGTCCTGGCCGTCCTCGGCATCGCCATGGCGGCTGCCGGATACGGCGCGGGGCAGGACCGGCACGTGCACCTACCTCGGCCGCGCTGACGTCACCGTCACCACACGCAGCCCCGTCCGTCACGCCTCTCGCGCGTTCACCGCCCGAGGAGTTCAGCGAAGCGGTCCAGCGCACGATCGGTGCGCCGGCGGTCGCCGGTGGTCGTGAGGTCGAACAGCAGACCCCGGATGACGGCCATGACCAACGTGGGCGTGACGGTGTCGTCAGGGCCGGTGGAGACGTCCCGGAAGGTGGCGCCGAGAGTGTCGAACCAGTCCGTGATCGCCTCGGCCTGGTCGGGGTAGTTCTCGGGGTGGACCAGGCCATCGGCGTGCACCTCGAAGAACAGCCGGACGAACGGCGCGCGTTCGTCCGCGCTGATCCACCCCCAGATGCCCCGCAGCCGCTCCTGCACGGAGCCCTTCATCGGCGGAGGGTGTCCGGCCAGACGCACCGCGCCTCGGCGGCGGGCCTCGGCGAGGACCGCCGCGACCAACTCCTGTTTGCTGCCGAAGTCGTAGAGCAGCATCCGTGGACTGGTGTCGAGGGCTGCGGCCAGTGGTCGCAGGCTCAGTCCGGCCAGGCCGTGCGCCAGCACGTAGTCGGTCGCCCGCGCCAACGTGCGCTCACGACGGGCGGGGTCGGCGGGTCGCCCCACGGTGGATCTCCCTTCGGCGCATCGGAGTTGAAACGGCATTGGCGAGTATATGGTACGACTGTTTCAATAACGAGGGGAGACCACATGCACACCGTCGACCGAGCGCTCGTCCTGGGCCCCGGAAGTCACGTCGGCACGGCCTGGACAGCCGGACTGGCCTACGGATTGCGCCGCAACGGCGTGGATCTGGGCGAGGCCGACCTGATCGTCGGCACGTCAGCCGGCTCGATCGTCGGAACGCTGCTCGCCACCGGACAGGACCCGGGGCGGCTCGCTTCCTCCGCTCGCCAGGCCGCTCACCGGGTCAAGCCTGACCCCGAGCGGATGGGCGCGGTGTTCGCCGTACTCGGCGACCGCGGCTTGGAACCCGGCGAGGCGAGGCGTCGCGTCGGCCGCCTCGCGCTCGACGGCACCGACCCCCGAGCCGAGGAGGCGCTGATCGCGGGGCGCGCCGCCCTGATCGGTGCGGACGCGTGGCCGGAGCGACGACTGCTGATCGCCGCCGTCTGTGCCACCACCGGTGAGCCCGTGGTGTGGGACCGCGACAGCGGCGTGCCGCTGGTGCACGCGGTGGCGGCGAGCAGCGCCTTCCCCGGAGCCGCACCGCCCGTCGCCATCGACGGCCGGCGGTACATGGACGGTGCGCTGCGTGCGGGCCCCAACGCCGACCTCGCCGCTGGAGCCCGCACGCTGGTCGTGGTCGAGCCGATGGCTCACCTGTTCCCCCGGGAACCGCTCAACCAGCAGCTGGCGGCAGTGGGGGCGGACGCCGTGGTGACCATCGGCCCCGATCCGGCCTCGGTGCGCGCTTTCGGCTCGGACACGGGCGACCTGGCGGCCTGGGAACCGGCCTACCAGGCGGGCCTCCGCCAGGCCGGCGACGTCGAGGCGCAACTCCGCACCATGTGGAGGGCGGAAGTCGACGCGGGCTGAGCGCCGATCAGGTCGGCGCGATCACCAGCATCTGCCTGCCTGACTTCCGGGGTAGCCCTATGACACCTGACAGTTCATCATCGGGCCCGAAGGGAATTCCAGTCATGACCGACCGCGTAGACCTGTCCGGCGCTTCCTGGATCACATCCTCGTACTCCAACAACGGTGGCAACTGCGTGGAGGTCGCCACCGACGTCCCCAACCTCGCTCCCGTCCGCGACTCCAAGGACCCCGAGGGTCCTGCCCTCGTCTTCCCCGCCGACACCTGGTCATCGTTCATCGCCACGATCCGGACCGGCGAGTTCGGCGAGGTCTGACGCGCACCTTGTCCGAGCCCCACTGCCCACGGCGGGCAGTGGCGATCGCGCATCGCCGCCGATGACACCGTTCCAGGCAGGGCCCCGCCCTGGAGAAGCCGGACGGGGCCGTCCGGTTACGGTCAGCCGATGGTGGCCGACCACCGGCCCCGGGACAGGTGGATCGCGCCGTCCGGGGTGACGACGGCGCGGCAGCCGTAGAGCGGCAGGCCGCCTTCGACCTCCCGCCAGTTCCGGATGGATTCGAGTTCCGACCACAGGCGACGGGGGCCGCTCTGGTGGACGGTCGGCGGCTCGAACTTCGTTGCCTCGGCCCGTGCCCACGACCCGTCCGGATGGGCGAGCCAGGCCGTACGGCCCTCGGGGGTCTCCTCGAAGTCGACTTCGATGCCCGGGATGCTGATCGTGAGCATCGACCAGACTTCCCAGTTGTTGCGGATGTCGGTGACCGGGTACCGGAAGAGCTTGACGTTCTCCCCGTCGGCTTCGCGGGCGGTCTCGAACAGCTCGTCCAGGCCGGGCGGGTAGGCGGAGCCGTGGCGCGTGGTCATGAAGCCCGCCCAGTCGCGCTCGATCACTCCGGTCGCTCCGCCGTCCGGGGTCTTCCAGGCCGTCAGGATCAGCGCCGTGTCCGCGATGGTGGTGACGAGCCGTCCTCCGCGCCGAAGCGCCTGGAGCCACGAGACCGGAACGGGGCGGGCGGACACGGTGGCCACGATCCGGTCGTAGTCACCCGGGAGGGCGTCGGTGGCGTCCTGAGTGACGAAGTGGGGGCTCAGCCCCATGCCTGCGAGGCGGTCCCGCGCGGCGTCGACCAGGTACCCGTCGATGTCCACGCTCGTCACGCGGTCCGAACCGAGCCGCGTGGCGGCAATGGCGGTCAACCCGCCCGCGCCGGTGCCGATGTCCAGCAGGTCGTGCTCGGCGGCGATCCGGCCGTGCCGCAGCATCTTGACCACGAGCGGCGTGAGCGTGGCCGACGACGTGGGCAGCCCGGTCGGGCGGTCATCCGGCTTCGCATGGTCCGCGTGCAACCCGCCCACGCTGGTCACCAGGGACTCGTTCCCGTAGGCCTGCTGGAGCCACAAGTCCGGGTTCGCTTCCCCTACCTGAAGCTGCCAAGTGCCGTCCTCGACAGGCTCCCACCACCTGGGGACCAGTTCGTGCCGGGGGATGCCAGCCACCGGGTTCCGCCATCGGGAGTCCGGATCGGTCGCCCGAGCGGCCAGATCGGCGGCCCGTCCTTGCCATGGGATGTTTGTCATGCCTCGGGAGCCTTTCAGAACTTCGGCGCGCACGCCTCGGTGTTGGCGGGGTTGCAGTCGTTGCTGTCGTTCGGCGGACAGCCACCGAGCGACACGGGGACGAGCTCGTACTTCGGCGCGCACGCCTCCGTGTTGGCCGGGTTGCAGTCGTTGGAGTCATTCGGCGGACAACCCATGGCGGCCTTGCGCGGGATGCTCGCGGTGATCTCCGCCCACCGGGGGCCGGTGAGGACGCTCCGGAGCCCGCCCGGATCCTGCACGTTGCCGGTCGGCAGAAACCTTCCGAGCACACACGGGACAACGGCGCCGTCGGGGAGAACGGCCAGCCGCCCCAGCGCGCACCTACCGCACAGGGCATCCATGGTCGGCGCAGTACCGCCGCTGCCTCGTCCAACCGCGCGTGCGTTGTCCAGGGTGACGGTTTCGACGCCCAGCGCCCGCAGCTCGTCCACGGCCAGCTTCTCCAGCTGCCCGTCGTGACAGCGGACGACGCCGGCCCGGATCGGAATACCGAGGCGGACGGCCTTGACGATGTTGGTCCGAGTCTTCTCGTGGGAGCCCGGCTTGTTCGTCACCTTGTCGTGCTCCCCGGAGTTGACGGAGTAGTACGAGGTGGCCAGCCGGACGCCCGGCTTCGAGAAGACCGCCCAACCCTTGTCCGTGACGTGAAAGAGGTTGGAGAAGACCTCGACGCCGAGTCCGTGACTCAGCGCGTGGTCGACGAGGTCCGCCCAGCCCGGAAAGGTCGTGGGCTCTCCGCCGATCAGCTGGACGACCTTGACGCCAAGTTCGGCGCACTCACCGATCACCGCCTTCCAGTCGTCCAGGGTCATCGCGCCGTGCGGCACGGTCGGGCCGGAGTCACTGAGACAGTGCCCGCACGACATCTGACACTTGTCGGTCAGCTCCAGCTCTACGGTGCCGGGCACGTCCAGCGCCAACGTCATGATGGTGTTCACGTTGTGCTCCCTTCCAGTTCGGTGGTGCGGATGGGCTGGTTCAAACTGGCTGCCCGCCCCGGGCAGCCGGCTGACTGGGCAACGGTTCACTGTCCCTGGGGCAGGGGTTCCGACCAGGGGAGATCTGGGCTCCACTGACCGGTGATTGAGGCGGCCGCTCCCCGTCGGCGGAGTGGCCGACGGGGAGCGGTGTGGCTCGGCGAGGGTCTGGCGCCAACGTGCCCTCGGAGCCGGCCGGCAGGGGAGGTAGGCCTGCCGGCGCCCGTCCGTGATTGCCTGTCACGGACGGGCGTTGAACCCCGCCACCGCGCGGGATGAGCACTCGCGGCGCGGTGGCGGGAGCTTGTCGGTCCGGTTCGCGGTTCGGCCGACAGCGGCGCGGCAGCCGTTGACCACAGCGGTGAAGCCGCCGGCCGCCAACGAGCTGAGGTGCAGCCCGGCGAGCAGCATCTCCCCCGAGGTCACGCCGGCTCCGGGAACATCGGCCGACGCTGCGGGCTGCTCCCTGTACCCGGCGCGATCTCCCTGGGGTCGCACCGTCGCAGCTGATCGGGCCTGGTCGTCCACTCGCACCCCCCGCCGAGCGGCCTCAGGAAGGCCGCCCCGCAGAGGATCTCCATGAAGACCCCCTCCTTCGGCTTGCCGTCGTCGTCTCGGTGCTTCAGGTCCCGCACCACCTCGTTGCGGACGAAGTCGGGCAGCGCGGATTTCGGGTTTTCGGGCATGGGGTCTCCGTAGCGCTTCGCTCTTGGCGTGTCACTTGGTGTAGCCATGGTGGCGCGACAGCCTCTACGATCGGAAGGGTTCTCCACTTGACGAAATCCCCTGTGGGATAAGGAATGCAACGGAGGTCTGATCATGCGCGAGACCGAGCTGGACCCGTCCGCATCACCCCTCAAGGCCTTCGGCGCACAACTCCGCAGGCTGCGCAAGGCGGCGGGGCTCACACAGACCGACCTCGGGGCGATGACGAACTTGAGTGACAGTCAGATCTCCAACCTCGAACGAGGGACACGCAGTCCCACACTCGACTGGGTCGTACAAGCCGACCGGGCCCTTGGTGCCGGTGGAACACTAGAACTGACGTACTGGAGTCTCAGCGGCTCATCGTTGCTGGAAGGGTTTCCCGAGTACGCCCAGCAAGAAGCGAAGGCCCTGAGCATCAACCACTTCGAACTGGGCATCGTGCCTGGCCTGGCGCAGACAATGGAGTACGCCGCAGCCTTCGCCTCGGCCGCCGTGCGGCGCGGCAGCGTCACCGAGGAGCAGGCTGCGGATCGGCTCGACTTCCTTGCCACGCGCCAGAAGCTACTTGACCGGCAGCCTGCGCCCCGGCTCCACTTCGTCCTGGACGAGGGCGCCCTTCTACGACCGGTGGGCGGGCGCAAGGTCATGGCTCGGCAGCTTGCGCACCTTGAAGACCTCGCCACTCGTCCGAACATCACGATCCAAGTGGCGCCGCTTTCTCTTGCAGAAGAGCTGCCGTTCACCATGATGGTCACGCTGCTGACCCTGGCGGATCGAAAACTCCTGGCATACTCGGAGTGCCAGTTGCGCGGCTTCCTCTCGCGGGACGCCGAGACTGCTCAAGCCTGGGAGCGGGACTGCCACCAGCTCCAGGTTGAAGCGCTCTCGAAGGCTGCGTCACTGGAGCTGATCCGAAAGTGCAAGGCGTGAGAGGAACGTCATGATCACTCCTGTAGACCTATCCGACGCCGCGTGGGTCAAGGCCAGTTACAGCAACAATGGCGGGTCTTGCGTTGAGGTGGCCCCCGGCTTCCCGGGTGTACTGCCCGTCCGTGACTCCAAGGACCCCGAGGGTCCTGCCCTCGTCTTCCCCGCCGAGGCCTGGTCGTCGTTCGTCGCCGCCGTCCAAGCCGGCGAGTTCGGCGAGGTCTGACGCGCACAACTCTCGCGAACCCCACCACCCTCAGCGGGTGGTGGGGTTCGCGCGTTCTTGGCGGTGACAGTGTTTCAACTGCGTTCACCGAATGCTCTTGCGCGGTCTTGTGCACCGTGCGGGCGGCGACGTTGGATGTACACCATCCACTGACCGTCGCGTTCACGTCATACCCTCACGGAGCCCCAATGCCGCTGTCGTCCCTCCGCAAGGCCGCCGCCGCCTGCGCTGCCGCCGCCGTGCTCGGCGCGCTCGCCACCGCCCCCGCCACGGCCGCCACCGGCGCCACGACCGAGAGCGCCCCGGTCACCGCGCCCGCGCTGGACGTCCTCACGTACAACACGTTCCTGATGAGCACGACCCTCTACCCCAACTGGGGCCAGGAGCACCGGGCGCAGGCGATCGCCTCGGCGGACTTCTTCCAGGGCCACGACGTGGTCGTCCTGGAGGAGGCCTTCGACAACGCGGCCTCCGACGCCCTGACCGCCAAGGCCTCGGCCGCCTACCCGTACCACACCCCGGTCGTCGGCCGCTCCACCAGCGGCTGGGACGCGACCTCCGGCAGCTACAGCTCCACCACCCCCGAGGACGGCGGCGTGACGCTGCTCAGCAAGTGGCCGATCCTGCGCAAGGAGCAGTACGTCTACAAGGACGCCTGCGGCTCGGACTACTTCTCGAACAAGGGCTTCGTCTACGCCGTCCTGAACGTGAACGGCCAGCGCACCCACGTGGTCGGCACCCACCTGCAGTCCACCGACTCGGGCTGCTCCAACGGCCAGCCGGCCGCCATCCGGGCCAAGCAGCTCACGGCCATGCGCGGCTTCCTGGACGCCAAGCAGATCCCGGCGAACGAGCCGATCCTGCTCGCCGGTGACCTCAACATCGACTCGCACGGCTCCGAGTACCAGGCCCTGCTGGACAACGCCAACCTGGCGCCGGCCTCCGCCCGCACGGGCTGGCCGTACTCCTTCGACACCGCCGACAACTCCATCGCCGCCTACCGCTACCCGGGCGAGCCCAAGGAGGACCTGGACTACGTGCTCTACCGGGCCGACCACGCCCGCCCGCAGCAGTACACCAACCAGGTCCTGCGCACGCACAGCGCGCCGTGGACGGTGAGCAGTTGGGGCAAGAGCTACACCTACACCGACCTCTCCGACCACTACCCGCTCGCCGCGCACTGACCGGGGAAGCGCACTGACCGGGGACTGACCCGCGCTGACGGGGAACTAAGCAGCCCCGAAGGGCAGTTCCAGCTCGGCCCAGACCACCTTGCCGTCCCTGGTCAGCCGGCTGCCCCAGCGCTGGGCCAGCTCGCTGACCAGGAACATGCCGCGCCCGCCCTCGTCCTGCTCGGCGAAGGGGCGCAGCTGCGGGGCCGCCCCGCCGGCGTCGGAGACCTCCAGGGTGAGCACCCGGTCGCGGAACAGCCGCAGCCGCCGCGGGGCGTCGGCGTGCAGCAGGGCGTTCGTGACCAGCTCGCTGACCAGCAGTTCGGCGTAGTCGGAGAGGGCGGTCAGGCCCCAGGCGTCCAGGGTGGCGCGGGTGAAGCGGCGGGCCTTGCCGGGCAGCCGGCCGCCGCCGGTGAGCGGGAGGGTGGCGATCCGGTCGGCGGGCAGCGGCAGCACCCGCGCCATGATCATCGCGATGTCGTCCTCGGTGCCGTCGGTGACCAGTGCGCCGAGGACGGCGTCGCAGTTCTCCTCCAGGGTCCGGCCGGGCCCGGCGAGGGTGTCGGCCAGCAGGTCGATGCCGTCGTCGAGGTCCTGGCCGCGCCGCTCGACCAGGCCGTCGGTGTAGAGGGTGACCATGCCGCCCTCGGGCAGGGTGAACTCGATCGACTCGAAGGCCACCCCGCCGACGCCCAGCGGCACGCCGGGTGGCACCTCGACCCTGCTGGCGGTGCCGTCGGGGGCGACCCAGATCGGCGGCAGGTGGCCGGCCGAGGCGACCTGGACGGTGCGCTCCAGCGGGTCGTATACCGCGCAGATGCAGGTGGCGAACTGGCCCTCGCCGATGCCCGAGGCGGTCTCGTCCAGGCGTGTGAGGACCTGCTCGGGCGGCATGTCGAGGGTGGCGAGCGTGCGGGCGACGGTGCGCAGCTGGCCCATGGTGGCGGCGGCCCGGATACCGTGGCCCATCACGTCGCCGACCACCAGGGCGACCCGGCCGCAGGACAGCGGCACGACGTCGAACCAGTCGCCGCCGACCTCGCTGACCACGCTGCTGGGCAGGTAGCGGTAGGCGATCTCCAGGCCCAGGGTGCGGTGGATCTCCTGCGGCAGCAGGCTGCGCTGGAGGGTGAGCGCCGTCTCCCGCTCGCGCCGGTAGAGCCGGGCGTTGTCGATGGCCAGCGCGGTGCGGGCGACCAGTTCCTCGGCGAGCGCCACGTCGGCGTCGCTGAACGGCTCGGAGTTGCGCATCCGGATGAACTCGGAGCCGCCGAGCACCATGCCCCGGGCGGTGAGCGGCACCATCAGGTACGAGTGGATGCCCGCCGCGATGCCGGGCTCGACCCGGTCCTCGCTGGCGACCAGGCCGCGCAGCACCTCGGCGTCCACGTGGGCGCGCAGCAGGGGGCGTCCGCTGCGCAGGCACTGGGTGTAGCTGCGGTCGGGGGCGTACTCGGAGGTCTCGCCGACGGTGTCCACGGCGTGCGCGAGGCCCGACTCGTAGGACTCGCCGACGGCGACGGCACGCAGGGTGACCGTCCGGTCGGAGGGGATGGGGGTGGGTTCGGCGCCGCGCAGCACCGGTTCCAGCAGGTCGACGGTGGCGAAGTCGGCGAACCGGGGGACGACGGCCTCGATCAGCTCCTCCGCGGTGCGCTGGAGGTCGAGGGTGGTGCCGATCCGGGCCGTCGCCTCCGCGATGGTGGCGAGCCGCTCCTGGGCGCGGGCGGCGCGGGCCTCGGCCTGGAAGCGCTCGGTGACGTCGATGATCGAGGAACAGACGCCGAAGACCCGGCCGGTGGAGTCCTCCAGCCGGAAGTAGGAGGCGGACCAGGCGCGGTCGCGCTTGGGGTCCCCGGGCACCCGGCCGTGGGAGCGGGCGTCCACCACGGGCTTGCCGCTCCTGAGCACCTGCCTCATGGTCTGCTCGATCTCGACGCTGTTGATGCCCGGCAGCACCGCGGGTATCCGGCGGCCGAGGTGGGCGGCGACGGGGACGCCGTTCATCCGGGCGAGCGCCTCGTTGAGCCGGACGTAGCGCAGCTCGGTGTCGTACACGGCCATGCCGATCGGTGAGCGGTCGAAGACGCCGTCGAGGACGGCGAGGTCGGCCTCGACCGCCTGGAGGGCGCGGATGTCGGAGGCGGTGGCGAGCAGCAGCAGGGTGCCGGCCGGGCCGGCGATCGGGTAGGTGCGGAACTCCAGGTCGACCTTGTGGCCGTCGCGGTGGCGGACGGGGAAGACGCCGGACCAGCCGGTGGAGCCGCCCATGATGTGGGAGAACAGGGACAGCACCTCGGGGCGGTCGGTGCCGTCGGTGAGCAGCTGGGCGGCGTAGCTGCCGACGGCCTCCTCGGCGGAGTAGCCGAGCAGCGCCTCGGCGTCCTCGCTCCAGTGCAGGATCAGGCCGTCGCCCTGGAGCAGGGCCGTCGCGAGCGGGACGAGTCGGTGGCCTTCGGGGCGTACGGGGGTGCCGCCCGGTGCGGGGCCGGCGGCGGAGGTCACGTCCCACTCGTTTCCGTGCATGATCAGGCAGCACCCCGGTTCGGCTCGTGCCCGGCCGGGGGCCTCACGGTCCGTGTCGGCCGGGATTCTTCTCCAGACTGCACGGACATCGGCCGCCCGGCGACCCCTTGGTCAGGGGTCGTCCGGTCGCTCCGGTAGTACGGGAGTCATGGGCGTACCGGCCGCAGCGTACTCTCCAGAACGCCGGTCCACTGCCGGATCACCCCGGATCGTCGGACGCTGTCGTCGGTGAGCAGGTTGGCCAGGCCCAGCCCGCGGGCGAGGTCGAGGGTGGCCTGCACGGACTCGCGCACGCCGGGGCGGGTCTCGTCGGCGTCCAGGAACTCGACGGCGGCCCGGTGGGCCTCCCGGCCGACGTGCCCCTCCAGGGCGATGATCCGCTCGCGCAGCGGCTCCTCGGTGGCGGCGGCCGTCCACAGGTGCAGGGCGGCGCGGAACAGGGGACCGGTGTAGAGGCGCACGATCATGTCGACGACGGCCCGGGTGCGGTCGGGGCCGGCGGCCGGCAGCTCGTCCGTGTGGGCGCGGACGGCGGCCAGCCGCTCGGCGGTGACGTGTTCGACGGCCGCGGTGAACAGGTCCTCGCGGGTCGGGAAGTGGTGCTGGGCGGCGCCCCGGGACACTCCGGCGCGCTCGGCGACCACGGTGACGGTGGAGCCGTGCCAGCCGAGCTCGGCCAGGCAGTTCACGGCCGCCGCGAGCAGCCGGGCCCGGGTGGCACGGCTGCGGTCCTGCTGGGGGGTGCGGACGGCGGGGTGGCTGGTCATGGCTGGCGGCGGTTCCTGTTCCGGTGGGGGCTCGGCGGGCCGGTCGTGCCCGACGGGCCCGTCGCGGTCGGCGGGCCCGCCGTGCTCGGCGGGTCGATCCTCACAGACGGGCGCCGGTCTTCGGCCGCCGGGGGCCCGGCCGCTCAGCGGGAGGCCTCGGGGGCGGTGGGCGCGGCGGCTGCGGTCGCGGACGCCGCACGGCGCTCGGCCTCGCGGGCCCGCAGCTCGCGGCGGAGGATCTTGCCGGCCGCGGACTTGGGGACGGCCTCGACGAACTCCACCGCGCGGACCTTCTTGTAGGGGGCCACCAGCCCGGCCACGAAGCCGGTGACGTCCTCCGCGCTCAGGCCGCTGCCCGGAGCACGGACCACGAAGGCCTTGGGGCACTCGGTGCCGTCGGCGTCCGGGACGCCGATCACGGCGGCGTCGACGATCTGCGGGTGGCCGAGCAGCACGGCCTCCAGTTCGGCCGGGGCCACCTGGTGGCCCTTGTACTTGATCAGCTCCTTCACCCGGTCGACGATGTACAGGTACCCCCGGTCGTCGACGAAGCCGACGTCGCCGGTGTGCAGCCAGCCCTCGGAGTCGACCACCGCGGCGGTGTCGGAGGGCCGGCCGAAGTACCCCTTCATCACCTGCGGGCCCCGGATCAGCAGCTCGCCCGGCTCGCCGGGCCCGAGGTCCTCGCCGGCCCCGTCCAGGGCGGCGACCCGCAGCTCGGTGGAGGGAATCAGCCGCCCCACCGAGCCGGGCGAGGGGTCGCGCTCCAGCGGGGAGACCACATGGGTGACCGGGGACAGCTCGGTCATGCCGTAGCCCTGGAGCAGGTGCGGCAGGCCCAGGCGGCGGGCGCAGGCGGCGGCGAGCTCCGGATCCAGCGGAGCGGCCGCGCACAGCAGGTACTCGACGGAGGAGAGGTCGAAGCGGTCCACGACCGGGTGCCTGGCCAGGGCGAGCGCGATCGGCGGGGCGACCACCAGCGCCTGCACCCGCTGCTCCTCGATGGTGCGGCAGAACTGCTCCAGGTCGAAGCGGGGCAGCACCACCACGGTGGCGCCGCAGCGCAGCGGCTGGTTGAGCAGCGCGGTCAGGCCGTAGATGTGGAAGAAGGGCAGCACGGCTAGCACCCGCTCGCCCACGGCGGGCCGGTAGAGGGCGTCGCACTGGGCGAGGTTGGTGGCGATCGAGCGGTGGGTGAGCATCACCCCCTTGGGCAGTCCGGTGGTGCCGCTGGAGTAGGGCAGTACGGCGACGTCCCGGCCCGGGTCGATGGCGATCCCGGGGGCGGGGCCGGTGGTGGTCAGCAGGTCGGCGAGCGAGCGGTGGCCCTCCGCGCCGTCCAGGACGAGGATCTCGGCCAGTGGGCCGCCCTGCTCGGCGAGCAGGGCGGCGGCCTTGCTGGCGGTCGGCAGGAGCGGGGAGACGGTCACCAGCCAGCGGGCGCCGCTGTCGCCGAGCTGCCCGGCCAGGTCGGCGGGCGTGGCCATCGAGGACACCGTGGTCACGGTGGCGCCGGCCCGGGTGGCACCGTAGAAGGCCGTCGGGTAGCCAAGCGTGTTGGGGCTGAACAGGGCCACCACGTCGCCCTGGCGCACCCCGGCCGCGGCCAGTCCGGCGGCCACCCGCTCGACGCCGGCGGCGAGCCGCGCGTAGCTCACGCGCTCCCCGGTGACGCCGTCGATCAGGGCCGGCCGGTCACCGTACGCCGCCGCGCCGCCGAGCACCGCCTCATGGATCGGCAGGTCCACCGTCGGCACGTCCGGGAATTCGCTGCGGAACACCAAAGTAAGCCTCCAGAAAGGTAGTTGACGCATCGGCTGGCGCGGCGAAAGGTCGACCGAGGGTACGAACAGGAGCATACGGACCATGACGTCCGCCACTGCAAAGTTCGCCGAGATGTCCCTCTGGTGACCCACCGGGGGCACGCCGGGCGGGTGCGTCCGGTGGGTGCGTCCGGTGGGTCCGGTAGGTGCTTCCGGTGCGCCCTGGAAGGAGGCGGACTAATAGGACTTCGGGAGGCCGAGGGTGTGCTGGGCGACGTAGTTGAGCACCATCTCGCGGCTGACCGGGGCGACCCGGCCGACCCGGGTGGCGGCCAGCAGCGCGCCCAGCCCGTACTCCTGGGTGAGGCCGTTGCCGCCCAGCGTCTGCACCGCCTGATCGACGGTACGGGCGGCGGCCTCGCCGGCCGCGTACTTGGCCATGTTGGCGGCCTCCCCGGCGGCCAGGTCCTCCCCCGCGTCGTAGAGCAGCCCGGCCTTCTGGGTCATCAGCCGGGCCAGCTCGATCTCCACCGCGCACTGGGCCAGCGGGTGAGCCAGGCCCTGGTGGGCGCCGATCGGGGTGGACCAGACGGTGCGGGTCTTCGCGTACTCGACGGCCTTGCCGAGGGCCTGGCGGGCCAGGCCGAGGGAGAACGCGGCGGTCAGCACGCGCTCGGGGTTGAGGCCCGCGAACAGTTGCAACAGGCCGGCGTCCTCGTCGCCGACCAGGGCGTCGGCGGGCAGCCGGACGTCGTCCAGGAAGACCTGGAACTGCTTCTCGGGGGCGACGAGTTCCATCGGTATCGCCCGGTACTCGAAGCCGGCGGCGTCGCGCGGGACGATGAACAGACAGGGCTTGAGCCTGCGGCCCCCGCCGGTGTCCGCGGTCTCGGTGCGGGCGACGAACAGCACGGCGTCGCAGTGGTCGATGCCGGAGACGAACACCTTGCGGCCGGTCAGCAGCCAGTCCCCGCCGTCCCGGCGGGCGACGGTGGAGATCCGGTGCGCGTTGGAGCCGGCGTCCGGCTCGGTGATGCCGAAGGCCATCTTGCGGCTGCCGTCGGCGAGTCCGGGCAGCCAGCGCTGCTTCTGCTCCTCGGTGCCGAAGCGGGCGATCACGGTGCCGCAGATCGCCGGGGAGACGATGAGCAGCAGCAGCGGACAGCCGGCCGAGCCCAACTCCTCCAGCACGATGGCCAGATCGGTGATGCCGCCGCCCCCGCCGCCGTACTCGGCGGGCAGGTTCACGCCGAGGTAGCCGGCCTTGCCCGCGTCCGCCCACAGCTCGTCGGCGGGCTCGCCGGCCCGGGCCTTGGCCATGTAGTAGGCGGAGCCGTAGCGGCGGCCGAGGTCGCCGACGGCCTGGCGCAGGGCCCGGCGTTCTGTGGTCTCGATGAGCTGACTGCCGATGGTGGACATGCGGGGTCCTTCCTCAGGCTTCTGCGGTGGGCTGGACGGCGGCTGGTGCGGTCGGCTCGGCGGCGGGCTGGACGGCGGCTGGTGCGGTCGGCTCGGCGGCGGGACCGGCGGCGGGATCGGCCTCGGGCTGTACGACGGCGAGCAGGGTGCCGAGTTCGACCTGCCGGCCGGGGGCGGCGTGGAGTTCGACCAGGACGCCGTCGGCGGGGGCGGTGACGCGGTGCTCCATCTTCATCGCCTCCAGGACGAGCAGCGGCTGACCGGCGGTGACGGTGTCGCCGACGGCGGCGGTGGTGCGCACGACGGTGCCGGGCATCGGGGCGAGCAGCGCGCCCGGGTCCGCCCGGGCGGCGGGGTCGGGGAAGCGCGGCAGGGCGGTGAGCGCGATGCCGCCGTTCGGGGTGTCGACGTACACCCGGTCGCCGTAGCGCGCGACGCGGTGGCCGCGCCGGACGGCGCCCTCGCGCAGCGTGACCTGCTCGGGCGAGGCGTCCAGGAGCTCCGTCCGCGGGTGGTCGTCGGCCCGCAGGCCGTCCCGGGTGAGGCGGTAGCGGACCTCCAACTCGGCGCCGTCGTCGGTGCGGTAGCGCTTGGACTGCGACTGCGAGGGCAGGTTGCGCCAGCCCGACGGCAGTGCGCCGTGCGGCCCGGTGCGCCGGGCGGCGGCGTCGGCGAGGGCGGCGGCCAGGGCGGCGCGCGCGGTCTCCCTGCCGTCCGGGGCGGTGAGCTCGGCCGCGTGCTCGGCCAGGAAGCCGGTGTGCAGGCGCGCGGCCAGGAAGGCCGGGTGCCGAAGCGCCCGGACCAGCAACTCCCGGTTGGTGGCGGGCCCGTGGACCTCTGCGCGGGCGAGCGCGTCGGCCAGCCGGCGGGCGGCGGCGGCGCGGGTCGGCGCCCAGGCGATCACCTTGGCGAGCATCGCGTCGTAGTGCGGGGTGATCTCGTCGCCGGCCGCCACGCCGGAGTCCAGCCGGACGCCCCGGCCGCCGAACTCCTGGTACGGCACGGTGAGTTCGAGGCGGTGCAGGGTGCCGGTGGCGGGCTGCCAGTCCTTCGCCGGGTCCTCCGCGTACAGCCGGGCCTCGATCGCGCAGCCGGTGGCGGGCGGCGGGACCGGCCCGGGCAGCCGCTCCCCCTCGGCGACGGCGAGTTGGAGCGCCACCAGGTCCAGTCCGGTGACCGCCTCGGTGACCGGGTGCTCGACCTGGAGGCGGGTGTTCATCTCCAGGAAGTGGAACCGGCCGTCCTCGCCGAGCATGAACTCGGCCGTACCGGCACCGGTGTAGCCGATCGCCCGGGCGGCGCTGACGGCCGCCGCGTGCAGCCCGGCGCGCACCGCCTCGGGCAGGCCGGGGGCCGGGGCCTCCTCGATCACCTTCTGGTGCCGCCGCTGGAGCGAGCAGTCGCGGTCGCCGACCGCCCAGACCGTGCCGTGCGCGTCGGCCAGCAGCTGGACCTCGACGTGCCGCCCGGCGGGCAGGTAGCGCTCGCAGAACACCTCGTCCGAGCCGAAGGCCTTCGCCGCCTCGGCGCGGGCGGCGGCCAGTTCGCCGGGGAGCTCCGCGAGCGCGCGCACCACCCGCATGCCGCGTCCGCCGCCACCCGCCGCCGCCTTGACCAGGAGCGGCAGGTCGGCCTCGGTGGGGTCGGTCAGGGCGTCCAGCACGGGCACCCCGGCCTCGGCCATCAGCCGCTTGGCGGCCGTCTTGGAGCCCATCGCGGCGATCGCGGCCGGCGGCGGGCCGACCCAGACCAGCCCGGCGTCCAGCACGGCCTGCGCGAACCCGGCGTCCTCCGACAGGAATCCGTACCCGGGGTGGACGGCGTCCGCGCCCGCCGCCAGCGCGGCGCGGACGATCAGGTCGGCGCGCAGGTAGGTGTCGGCGGGCGCGGCGCCGGGCAGCCGCACGGCCGCGTCGGCCTCACGGACGTGCGCGGCCCCGGCGTCCGGGTCGGAGTGGACGGCGGTGGTCGCGACGCCCAGGGCCCGGCAGGTGCGGAAGACCCGGCGGGCGATCTCGCCACGGTTGGCGACCAGCAGGTTGGTGATCATGTCTCGGGTGCCCCTCACAGCTCCGTCTCGCAGCTCGGTCTCGCAGCTCGGTCGAACAGTTCGGTCTCACATCCGGAAGACGCCGTAGCCGCGCGCGCCCTCGACCGGCGCGTTGTGGATCGCGGACAGGCACAGGCCGAGCACCGTACGGGTGTCGCGCGGGTCGATCACGCCGTCGTCGTACAGCCGCCCGGACAGGAAGACCGGCAGCGACTCGGCCTCGATCTGCTGCTCGACCATGGCGCGGATCGCCGCGTCCGCGTCCTCGTCGTACGGCTGCCCCTTCGCGGCGGCCGACTGCCGGGCGACGATCGACAGCACCCCGGCGAGCTGCTGCGGGCCCATCACCGCGGACTTGGCGCTCGGCCAGGCGAACAGGAAGCGCGGCTCGTACGCCCGCCCGCACATGCCGTAGTGGCCGGCGCCGTAGGACGCGCCGATCAGCACCGACAGGTGCGGCACCCGGGAGTTGGCGACGGCGTTGATCATCATCGCGCCGTGCTTGATGATGCCGCCCTGCTCGTACGCCCGGCCGACCATGTAGCCGGTGGTGTTGTGCAGGAACAGCAGCGGGATGTCCCGCTGGTTCGCCAACTGGATGAACTGGGCGGCCTTCTGGGACTCCGGGCTGAACAGCACGCCCTGCGCGTTGGCCAGCACGCCGACCGGGTAGCCGTGCAGCCGGGCCCAGCCGGTGGCCAGGCTGGTGCCGTAGAGCGGCTTGAACTCGTCGAAGTCGGAGCCGTCGACGATCCGGGCGATCACCTCGCGCGGGTCGAAGGGCACCTTGAGGTCGCCCGGGACGATGCCCAGCAGCTCCTCCTCGTCGTACTTCGGCGGCTCGGCGAGCCGGTCCGGCGACGGGCCCGGCTTGCGGTGGTCCAGCCGGGCGACGATCCGGCGGGCCAGCCGCAGCGCGTCCGCCTCGTCCGCCGCGAAGTGGTCGGCCAGGCCGGAGGTGCGGGCGTGCATCTCGGCGCCGCCGAGCGACTCGTCGTCGGCCTCCTCACCGGTGGCCATCCTGACCAGCGGCGGGCCGCCGAGGAACACCTTGGCGCGCTCCCTGACCAGCACGGTGTGGTCCGACATGCCGGGGACGTAGGCGCCGCCGGCCGTCGAATTGCCGAACACCACGGCCACGGTGGGGATTCCGGCGGCGGAGAGCCGGGTGAGGTCGCGGAACAGCGCGCCGCCGGGGATGAAGATCTCCTTCTGGCTGGGCAGGTCGGCCCCGCCGGACTCGACCAGGTTCACCACCGGGAGGCGGTTGTCGAACGCGATCTCGTTGGCGCGCAGGGCCTTGCGCAGGGTCCACGGGTTGCTGGCGCCGCCGCGCACGGTCGGGTCGTTGGCGGTGATCAGGCACTCCACGCCCTCGATCACGCCGATGCCGGTGACCAGCGCCGCGCCCACCGGGTAGTCGCTGCCCCAGGCGGCCAGCGGCGAGAGCTCCAGGAACGGCGAGTCCGGGTCGACCAGCAGCTCGATCCGCTCGCGCGGCAGCAGCTTGCCGCGGGCGCGGTGGCGGTCCACGTACTTGGGGCCGCCGCCGGCCAGCGCCTTGGCGTGCTCGGCGTCCAGCCCGGCGAGCTTGGCGAGCATCGCGGCGCGGTACTCGGCGTACTCGGGCCCGGCCGGGTCGACGCGGGTGGGCAGCACGGTCACAGCAGGGCCTCCGGGATGTCGAGGTGGCGGGAGCGCAGCCACTCCCCGAGGGCCTTGGCCTGCGGGTCGAAGCGGTGCTGGGCGGCGACGCCTTCGCCGAGCAGGCCGGTGAGGGTGAAGTTGACCGCGCGCAGGTTCGGGAGCAGGTGCCGGGTGACGGGCAAGTCGGCGGTCTCGGGCAGGAGTTCGCGCAGCTTGTCGACGGTGAGGGTGTGGGCGAGCCAGCGCCATCCCGCCTCGGAGCGGGCCCAGACGCCGAGGTTGGCGTCGCCGCCCTTGTCGCCGCTGCGGGCGCCGGCCACCAGGCCGAGCGGGGCGCGGCGACGCGGGCCGGCGGGGGGTTCTGCGGGGAGTGCAGCTGGGAGTCCAGTTGGGAGTGCTGCGGGGAGCGTCGGCTCTTCGGAGGTCTCGGCCGGCCGGCTCGTCACCGGGGCCGGCGGGACGGCGAGCCGGCGGCCGTCCGGTAGCACGGCGGTGTGCTCGACGGCCTCGGCGTCGACGTACGCGGCGGCGAACACCCCGTACGGCGCGCCGGGGCCTGGCGGCGCGGTGAGGTGGAAGCCCGGGTAACCGGCCAACCCCAACTCCACGGCGGCCTTGCCCAGTTCGCGCCCGACCTTGGCCTGGTCCGGGTCGCGGGCGGTGAGCCGGAGCAGGGCGGAGGCGGCCTCCTCGGTGCCGGCGTCCGGGTGGTCGGTCCGGGCGAGCGTCCAGCGCAGTTCGGCGGGCCGGGCGGCGGGCGGCAGGGCGTCCAGGAACTGCCGCCGCACCAGGTCGGCCTTGGCTTCGATGTCGAGGCCGGTGAGGACGAACACCACCTCGTTGCGGTGGCCGCCGAGCCGGTTCAGGCCCACCTTCAACATGGGCGGCGGCGCCTCGCCGCGTACCCCGTCGATCCGGACCCGGTCCGGCCCCTCCTCGGCGAGCCGCACGGTGTCCAGCCGGGCGGTGACGTCCGGGCCCAGGTAGCGCGCACCGCCCGTCTCGTACAGGAGTTGGGCGGTGACGGTGCCCGCGGTGACGGCGCCGCCGGTGCCCGGGTGCTTGGTGATCACGCTGGAGCCGTCGGCGTGCAGTACGGCGATCGGGAAGCCCGGGCGGGTGACGTCGTGCTCGCGGAAGAACGCGTAGTTCCCGCCCGTCGCCTGGGCGCCGCACTCCAGCACGTGCCCGGCGACCACCGCCCCGGCGAGGGCGTCGAAGTCCGCCGCCGTCCAGCCGAAGTGGGCGATCGCGGGCCCGGCGACCAGCGCCGCGTCGGTGACCCGCCCGGTGACCACCACCTCGGCGCCCGCGGCCAGGCAGGCCGCCACCCCGAAGCCGCCGAGGTAGGCGTTCGCGGCCAACAGGCCGTCAGGCAAGCCGAGTTCGCTCCTGCGCGGCAGCAGGTCGTCCCCCTCGACGTGGGCGACGGCCACCGCGAGGCCCTGGCGCTGCGCCAGGTTCCGCAGTTCCGCGGCGAGCCGGGCCGGATTCAGCCCGCCCGCGTTCACCACGATTCGCACCCCGCGCTCCTGCGCCAGGCCGAGGCACTCCTCCATCTGCCGCAGGAACGTCCGGGCGTAGCCGAGGGACGGGTCCTTCAGGCGGTCCCGGGCCAGGATGAGCATGGTCAGCTCCGCCAGGTAGTCCCCGGTGAGCACGTCCAGCGGCCCGCCGGTGAGCATCTCCCGCACCGCCGCGAAGCGGTCCCCGTAGAACCCCGAGGCGTTGCCGACCCGCAGTACCGAGCGTTCGCGCGCCAAAGCGCCTCCCCTGCCGACGGGTTGGCGACGCCCCCACACGAGCGCCGCCGGGCAGCAGCGTGGCACCGGGCGCGAAAAAAAGCAATCACGCCTGCTTGTTTCGAGCCGGTGGCCGCACTCGACAGGGCCGCGTACGGCCCGATTCTCCGAAACCCGACTGACACCGGCCCGTCGGTGCGACACGATGTCCGTCCGTCGTACTGGCGAGTGAAAGGCAGCCCGCATGCCGCATCCCGCACCGCGACCGACTCCCGAGTCGACCGACCCGCTCACCGCGGAACTGGTGGTGGACATGGCCGCCCCCGCGGCGCCGGCCATCTCGCCGGACGGTCGCCTGGTCGCCTACGGCGTGGTCGCGAACAGTGGAAGGGACGGACGCCCGCACAGCTCCGTCTGGGTCGCCGCCGCCGATGGCAGCGCCGCCCCGCGCGGGCTGACCGACGGCACGGCCCGCGCCGCCGCCCCGAAGTGGGCGCCGGACTCGGCTTCTCTGTTTCTCACCTCCGACCGCGAGGAGCGGGGCACCGCTCAACTCCGGCGGATCCTTCTGGACGGCAGCGGGGACATCGCCCGGGCGGAGCCCCTGACCAGGTGGCGCGGGGGCATCTGCGACCACTACCCGCTCGCCGACGGCCGCACCGTGGCGCTGCTCGCCGAGGACGAGCCCACCCCGGAGGACGAACTCCGGGAGGCCGAGGGTGACGACGCGAAGGTCTGGGGCCGGCACCTCCCCGCCACCCGGCTGCGCCTGCTCGACCTGGCGACCGGCGTGGTCCGCACCGTGGACGGCCTCGGAGACCGCCATGTCGTGGAGGTGGCCCAGCGTCCGGACGGCGGCCCGCTGGCCGTACTGAGCTGGGCCACCCCCGAGCTCGACCCCGGCGTCACGACGGCAGGACTGCACCTGGTCGCCCCGGAGACGGGAGCCGTCCAGGACCTGGGCCCGGTCGGATTCGAGGCCCGGTCCCCGGTCTGGTGGCACCACGACGGTGAATGGCATCTGGCCCACCTGGCGGTGACCCCCGGGCACTTGGTCGGCGCGCTCGCCGTGATCGACACCGTGCCGCCGGCGACCGGCCCGACCGTCGAACAGCGCGATCTCACGGTCGGCATGTCCGCCTGCCCCACCGAGCTGGTGCAGGTCGCCGACGGGCCGCCGCTGGCGCTGTTCGCCGACGGGCTGGACACCGCGCTGTACCGGCTCGATCCGCAGTCGCTGCGGTTCCACCGGTTGTCCTGCGCGCCCGGCACGCCAGGCACGTTCGGCACGCCCGGCACGCTCGCCGGGCTCACTGCGAGTCGCTCCGGAGCGACCCTCGCCGTGCTGCTGAGCACCGCGCGCGAGCCCAGGAACGTCCACGCGGGCCCCACGGGCGGGCCACTGCTCCGGCTCAGCGACACCAGCCCCGAACTGCGCGGGATCCGCTGGGGTACCCAGGAACGGCTCGGCTACCAGGCGTCCGACGGACTCCAGTTGGACGGCCTGCTGATCCTGCCGGCCGGCCGGACTCGGGGCCAGGGCCCGTTCCCGCTCGTCACCATGGTCCACGGCGGCCCCTACTTCCGCCATGCCGACGAGTTCACGCTCACCGCGGTCGACTGCGGCCAGTGGCTGGCGACCGCCGGATACGCGGTCTTCCTGCCCAATCCCCGGGGCGGGTCGGGCCACGGCCATGAATTCGCCGCCGTCGTGGCGGGAGCGGTGGGCGGCGACGAGTGGACCGACATCCTCGCCGGGATCGACCTGCTGGTCGCCGAGGGAGTCGCCGATCCCGAACGCCTGGGCATCTCCGGCTGGAGCCACGGCGGTTTCATGGCGGCCTGGGCCATCGGCCAGACCGGGCGGTTCAAGGCCGCCATGATGGGCGCGGGCATCACCGACTGGGGCATGCAGGCCGGGACCGGCGAGTGGGGAGCCATGGACGCGGCGCTCGGCGGCAGCACCGGCTGGAACGGGCCGGGACCGCACCTCCACGACCGGAACAGCCCGATCTCCTACGCGTCCCGGATCCGCACCCCGGTCCTGATCCTGCACGGCGAGCAGGACACCAACGTCCCCCTCGGCCAGGCCGTCCACTTCCATCGCGCACTGCGCCACTTCGGCGTCGAGCACGAGTTCGTCGTCTACCCCCGGGAGGGCCACGGGCTGCACGAGCGCGCCCATCAACTCGACGCCCTCCGGCGCATCCGCGCCTGGTACGACCGCTGGCTGTGAGCCCGTACCCGGGAGGGCATCGAGTCGTGATCGACGAGTGGCGGAACCCGAGCAGGATCAGCGGTGCTTGAACTCCTCGATGGCCTCCCGGACGGTGTTCTTCATCTCCTCGCTGCCGATGTGCCCCGAGTCCTCGGAGATGTGCAGCCGCGCGCCCGGCCACGCCTTCGCCAGCTCCCAGGCCGTCTGCACCGGGCAGCCCATGTCGTGCCGGCCGTGCACCAGCACCGCCGGGATCCCGGCCAGCCTGTGGGCGTTGCGCAGCAGTTGGTCCTCCTCCAGCCAGGCGCCGTTGCTGAAGAAGTGGGCGCAGATCCGGACGAACGCGATCTGCTCGTCGACCTCCCGGGCGCTGTACATGCCGGGCGAGCCGTTGGGCTCGTTCGAGATGACCGCGTCCTCCCAGGCGAGCCAGCCGGCGGCGGCCTTCGCCCGGACCGCCCGGTCGGGGTTCTCCATCAGCCGCGCGTAGGCGGCGAGCAGGTCGCCGTCCCGCTCGTCCTCGGGCACGCCCTCGCGGAACCGGTCCCACGCCTCGGGGTAGAAGGACCCGGCGCCCCGGTAGAGCCAGTCGGTCTCGGCCCGGCGGGTCGTCGTCACCGCCTGGATGATGATCTCGCTGACCCGCTCGGGGTGCTGCTGCGCGTAGGCCAGCAGGAGGGTCGAACCCCAGGAGGCACCGTTCAGCAACCACCGCTCGATGCCGAGGTGTTCGCGCAGCCGCTCCATGTCGTCGATCAGGTGCTGCGTGGTGTTCAGGCTCATGTCCGCCGCCGGGTCGCCGGCGTGCGGGGTGCTGCGGCCGCAGTTGCGCTGGTCGTAGCGGATCACGCGGTAGCACTCCGGATCCCACGCCCGGGTGGGCCGGTCCGGCGTCCCCGCGCCGGGGCCGCCGTGGACGTACAGGACGGGCTTGCCCTCGGGGTTGCCGAGCTGCTCGTAGTAGACCCGGTTGCCGTCTCCGGTGTCGAGGAAACCGTGGCCGTAGGGACTCGTCGGAGGATAGAGATCAACCATGACCGTCGATCCTAGGGCGCGGGCGCGCTCGGGGCCCGCGCTTTTCCGCCCAACCCGCTTCGTGGGAAAGGCCGTTCGGCCGGCCTCAGGGCGTTTCAGTCCAGCGGGAGGGCCATCTCCAGGATGCGGGCCCGCGGGTCGAGCCCGTACGGGGTCTCCCCGCCGGTGTAGGTGAAGCCCCGGCGCAGGTAGAAGGCGGCGGCGCGGGCGTTCGCCTCGTGCACGCCGAGCAGCATCCGCTTGGCGCCGCCCTCGGTGCGGGCCCAGTCGGTGGCGGCGTCCAACAGGGCGTCCGTCACGCCGCGTTCGCGGCCGCGGTGTTCCGGGGCCACCCAGACGCCGATCAGGACGGCGGTCGCGGCCTGGTCCCGGTCGGGGACGGAGAGCATCGTGCCGACCCATTCGCCGTCCGGGTCGACGGCCACCAGGCCGACGCTGCCCGGCTCGTTCACCCGCGCCGTCCGGGCCCGCCAGTCGGCCTCGCCCAGGGCCTGCGCCGCGGCGTGGGTCTCGCCGAAGGCCATCGGGAAGTCGAGGAGCTGGGCCAGCCGCACCTTCCGCAGGCGCTGCCAGTCCTCGGTCCCCATCCGCTCGATCCGGTACCGCATGCTCTCCGACCCCCACTGCCGCAGCCGCCTTCGCCGGCGGTGGTCACCTCCGGCGAAGGCAGCATAGCCGCAGGTCAGGGCCTGATGCAGACCGGTCACGGCTTGACGCTCAGGGCTTGATGCGGACCACCTGCGGGTCGTGGTCGCTGGCCTGCTGGGCGAACTCGGCGTTGATGTGCACCACGTCGTACTTGGCGTAGCCGACCTCGGGGCTGACCAGGATGTGGTCCAGCACCTGCGAGTTGCCCTGGTAGACGTACGAGTACTGCTCGGTCTCCGGCAGTTCGTTCACCAGGTCGCGCAGCACGCCGTCCTTGGTGAGCGCGGCCAGCGCGGGCGAGAACTGGTAGTCGTTGAAGTCGCCGAGCGAGACGACGCGCGCCTCCTTGTCGGCGGCCAGCAGCTTGGCGACGAAGGCCTGCTCGATGGTGGCCTGCTTGACCCGCTGCACCTCGGAGCTGCGGGTGGGGGCCTGGAAGCGGCTGTCGATGCCCTGGTCGCCGCCCTTGCTGTTGAAGTGGTTGGCGATGACGAAGACCTTCTTGCCGCGGAAGGAGAACTGCCCGACCAGCGGCTTGCGGCTGTTGGTCCACGCGTCGTCGGCCGGGGCGATCCGGCCGGGCGAGGCGGTCAGCGCGGTGGTGGCGCCGCTGCCGGCGACGTCCACGGCGCTGGTGGCGGCGCCGCCGGGGATGTCGGTGAAGGAGACCCGCTGCGGGTTGAACAGGAACACCTGCCGGATGTTGCCGCCCGGCTCGCCGCCGTCCTTGCCGTCCTGCGGGTCGATCGAGCGCCAGTCGTACGCCGGGCCGCCGGCCGCCTTGATCGCGGCGATGAACTTGGCGACGGTCTGGCTCGCGTCGACCGTGCCGTCGTTCTTGGCGCCGTTGTTGTCCTGGATCTCCTCCAGGGCGACGATGTCGGGCGAGCGCAGGTTGGTGACGATGCCCTGGGCCAGCTCGGCGAACTTGGCGTCCGGGTTGCCGGGGGCCAGGTTCTCCACGTTGTACGTGGCGATGGCGAGTTCGCGGTCGGCCGCCTTGGCGGTGACCTCGCGCTGGAGGTGGTTGTCCTGGAGCGTGCCCAGGGTGCCGGCGACGAGGGTGTAGCCGCCGAACTGGTTGTAGTCCAGCGGGCCGGTGGTGGTGCCGGTCAGCACGTCGCCCACGTTGGCCACCGGGAACGGCTGCTGCGGGGTGACCGCCGCCTGCTGCTGCACCATCAGGCGGCCCACGTTGGGCTCCGCGTACGACTCGTACAGCACGCCGCCGCGCTTGCTGCGCTGGTCCTGCCGGTCGGCGGCGACCCACAGCTCGTTGTACTTGTCCGTCGCCTGTATCACCCGGACGTCCTTGACCTGGACGAGCATGCCCTCCAGCGACTCGTAGAAGTCCAGGGCGTACTTCTCCGGGTCGAGCGGCAGCGCGTCGATGCTGCCGCCCTCGGGCGCCGGCGGGGCGTAGGTGCCGGGGATGTTGCGGGTGTCCACGACCACCGGGGCCGGCAGCGGGTTGCCGGAGGACAGCACGGTGACGGCGGGGCCGGTGAGCTCGGTGACGGACTGCGAGCCGCCCGCGAAGTTCGGGTAGTACTCGGTGACCTTGCCGCTGACCAGGACCGAGTCGCCGGCCTTCACGGTCGGGTTGCCGCCGGTGTAGACGAAGATGCCCTCGCTGGTGGCCGGGTCGGCGTCGGGGTTCGGGTCCTGCATCCAGAAGCCCTTGGCGCTGCCGTAGGCGCGCACGCCGGTGACGACGCCGGGCACGCCGGTGACGGGCTTCCCGGCCTGCGGGGAGATCCGGGTGGTGCCCTGGATGTCGTGGATGCGCAGCGGTCCGGCCTCGGTCGGCCCGGCCGGGGCGGCGGCGTTCGCGGCGGTGGGCGCGGCGTTCGCGGCGGTGGGCGCGGCGTTCGCGGCCGGCAGCGGGACGAGCACCAGCGAGGCGGCCAGTCCGGCCGGGAGGATCGCGGCGCGCAGCAGGGCCCGGCGGGGGCGGGGAGCGGGGGCGGTGGTCACCGGGGCATGACTCCTAGCTCCACCGTGCGGCACGGTCGTGGCACGGCGGTCGAGGGTGGAGCGGGGCACAGGGCGCGTCGTCCACCCGGCGGGTCTGCGGCCGCCGGGCCGTGACGCATGGTCAGGCGGCGTGCCCATGGCACGCGCTACCCGCGTAGATGAAGCGGAAGCCGGTCACCCGTCCCCCGCGGCGACCCCAAGATACGCGCGTAGAAAATGACGCGACAAGACCCCGTCAGTGAACTTCTGGTTCCGCTTCGGCGTCCGCCCCTGCCCCTGCTCCTACCCCCGCTCCTATCCCCGTCCCTTCAGCCCGGTCCTTCAGCCCGCTCCTTCAACCTGCCTCGACGTCCCCTCAGCCCGCCTCGATCCGCTCCACGATCAGCTCGCACAGCTCGTGGGTGCGCAGCGCGTCGTGCGCGTCCAGGGTCTTGCCGGCCCGGACGGCGTCCAGGAAGGACAGCACGCACTGCTCGATGCCGCGCTGGCGGGCGACGGACACCCAGTCACCACGCCGGCGGACGGTGGGCTGGCCGCGGTGGTCGATCACCTCGGCGAGGTTGTGCACCGCCCGCTTGGAGTCGGCGCCGGAGACCTCCAGGATCTCCTCCGTCGAGCCGGAGAGCCGGTTCATGATGCCGAGCGCCGTGAAGCCGTCCCCGCCGAGGGTCAGGACGACGTGCTCGACCAGCCCGTCCCGGACGCGGGCGCGGACGTCGACGTGCTCGATCTCGCCGGGGGCCAGGAAGCGCAGGGTGTCGACGACGTGGATGAAGTCGTCGAACACCAGGGAGCGGGCGGCCTCGGCGAGGCCCTCGCGGTTCTTCTGCAGGACGATCAGGTCGCGGGGGCGCTCCTTGGCCTGGGCGTAGCCGGGCGCGTGCCGGCGGTTGAAGCCGACCATCAGCGAGCGGCCCGTCCGGTCGGCGAGGTCGACGAGCCGGCGGGCACCGTCGACGGTGTAGTCGAGCGGCTTGTCGACGTAGACGTCGACACCGGCCGTCAGCAGCTGCTCCACGATCGGAACGTGCTGGCTGGTCGCGGCGTGCACGAACGCCGCCCGGATCCCGCTCCCGATCAACTCCCCGAGATCGGTGAAGCGATTCTCCGGCGCAATCCGGTGCGCGTCACCGATCCGGTCCAGCTTCGCCCCGTCCCTGGTCATCAACCGCAGGTCCAGCGCCGGCAACCCGCCCAGGACCGGCAGATACGCCTTCTGCGCAATGTCACCGAGACCGATCACCCCGACCGGGAGCAGGCCGTCAGGAACAGAGGTCGAGCTCATACGAATCTCCATACTCATGCGCCGAAAACCATCCGCCCCACCCTATTCGCCCGCTCCCGCGCAACGGCGCCGGGCCGGCGAGCGACCGGCCCGGCGGCTCAGGGGATGAGGGCGGCGACCCCTTCGACCACCAGCATCCAGGTGGGCTGCCCGCCCGTGCCGAAGGCGGAGGCGAGGACGTACCCGATCGCGGCGTCGGCGGGGCGGGCGGGGGCGCCGTCCCGCCACTCCACGATGACGATCTGGTCGCCGTCGCAGGAGAAGTCGCCGAGGCGCTTGCCGTCGCGCATGAGCCGGCTGCTGGGGATGGAGTCCGGGACGAGGACGTGGACGGCGCCGTCGTACGTGGTCTCGACCCGGTAGGACTTCCGGCGGAGCTTGCCCCGGCCCGGCCGCAGCGGCACCGGCGAGCCGTCGACGGTCAGCGTCAGGTGGGCGGTGTCGCGGGTGCCGATGGCGATCTGCGGGTCCGGCTCGCTGCCCGGGTCGCGCTCCAGGACGGCGGTGGGGATCCGATCCCCGGAGACGGTCACCCGGTGCTGGCCTTCGATGCGGACGGTGATCTCGCCGAACAGGGTGTCCTCGGTGGTGAAGGGAGCGGGCGCCGGCAGGTCGGTCATCTGCGATTCCTTTGGTGGGTCGTAACTCCGGCCGCATGGAATGGAATTCGCGGGCCGGAATTCGCGGGCCGGGGTGATTCTCTCATTCGACGGAGACGGACTCACCCGGTGGTGGTCGCCAGTTGACCTCCCGCCGGCTCGCGGTGGAAGCACGGCGGTCGAACGGTTTCCGGTGGGCACGACGGTCCCGGCAGGCCGGCGCCGCACACCCCACCAGCCACTGCCGGATCTTCCAACCCTCCTTCACCACTTAATAGTTGTCCCATTCGATGGCAATGGAATCACCTAGGCTTCGATCCATCCGGTGCCCGGCGCGGCGCACCGGCCGACAAGGGGAGGACATGATGAGGACCTCGGCAAGCGCGCTACGGCGCGGATCCCGCTGGGCCGTCTCGGCGGCGACGGCGGTGGCGCTGCTGCTCGGTGGGGCGGGCGTCTCGGGGGCCTCGGGGGCGGCCCCCTCCGGCGTTCCCGACGGCCCCGTCGTCGGCGTGCCGGGGGCCGTCCGGATCGCGGAATTCACCTGGGAGAAGGTCACCGAGGCGGTCAGTCCGGACGGCCGAACGGTCTACCTCGTGCTGACGGACGTGGTCGGCGGGCGCCAGGGCGTGTACCTGTCCACCGTCGACACGCAGACCGGCACGGTGACGGCCCGCCTCCCGCTCGGCGACCCGGCACCCTACGGGCGGCCTGCCCTCAGCCCGGACGGCCACCGGCTGTACGTCGGAGTCGGCTCCGCCGTCTACGTCATCGACACCGCGACCAACACGGTCAAGGCCCGCGTCGCCGCGCCGGAGCAGCAGCTCCCGGCGGGCTGGACCCCGGGCGCGGCGACCAGTCTGGCCACCGACCCGGACGGCGAGACCCTCTACGTCGGGCAGTCCGGTCCCTCAGGCCCCGCCGGGCAGGAGGAGCCGGGCCGGATCCTGGAATTCTCCACCGGCGACCAGGAGTTCATCGACCAGACGGCGGTCACCGGCCACACGGTCAACGATCTCGCCGTCCTGCCCGACGGCAACTACCTCTACGCGGGCACCAACCTCGACCTGCTGCGCCTCGACATCGGGACCGGACTCGGCACCACCACGGTCGTCGACCCCGGGGCCAAGGACGAGCTGGCGCTCTCCCCGGACGGCTCCTTCCTGCTCGCGCTCGGGTCGGTCCGCACCTACTCCGTGGGCATCGGGCTCGACACGGGCACGGACAAGGTGCGCTACCTCATGAAGTACGGCTCCGGCTACTTCGAGTACCACCACCCGGCGATGAACGCCGACGGCAGTCGCGTCTACCTGCTCGGCGGCCCCGAGTACAGGCTCCCCACCCCGCTGTACACGTTCGTGCCGGGCGAGAACCGGTTCGACCAGAGCGTGTCCCTCTCCGTCCCCGAGTGGCGTGTGCACGCCCTCTCCGTCGGGCCGGACGGCCACTCGCTCTACGTCACCGGCTGCGACTCGGCCACGGGCTGCTTCCTGCGGACCCTGCGCATCTGACGCCGCGCGCCGGGGCGCCGGTCGCCGAGTGTTCGGCGGCCGGCATTGACAGCCCCGCGCGCGACGCGCTGGGATGAGGCGAGGGTTCGTCACGGGGGTCCGGTCGACGGGACCGGCTGCTGCGCGGTGGCCCACCGGGGGTGTCGTGGAGGCGTTACGAGCCACTGACCCGACGACGGTCGGCGGCCGGTACCGGCTGCTCGGGCGCCTGGGCAGCGGCGGGATGGGCGTGGTGTACCTCGGGCGTTCGCCGGGCGGTCGGCTGGTCGCCGTCAAGTGCGTGCACCGGGAGCTCGCCGCCGACCCGGAGTTCCGGCGGCGCTTCGCCCACGAGCTGGAGGCCGTACGGCGGGTCGGCGGGTTCCACACCGCCCAGGTCGTCGACGCCGACCCGGACGGCGACCCGCCGTGGCTGGTCACCGCCTACGTTCCGGGGCCGTCCCTGGCCGAGGCGGTCGCCGCCCACGGCCCGCTGCCGGAAGCGTCGTTGCGCGTCCTCGGGGCGGGGCTGGCCGAGGCGCTGGACGCCATCCACGCCGTCGGCCTGATCCACCGGGACCTCAAGCCGTCGAACGTGCTGCTCGCCGACGACGGGCCGCGCGTCATCGACTTCGGGATCGCCCGCGCGCTGGACGGGACCGCGATCACCCGGACCCAGGTCGTCGTCGGCACGCCCGGCTACATGGCGCCTGAGCAGATCGCGGGCGGCGCGATCGGGCCGGCCTGTGACGTGTTCAGCCTCGGCCACGTGCTCTGCCACGCTGCCGGGTGCGCGCCGTTCGGCCACGGTGCAGCGCAGGTGATGCTCTACCGGGTCCTGCACACCGAGCCGGATCTCGGCGGCGTCCCGCAGGCCCTGCGCCCGGCGATCGCCGCCTGTCTGGCGCGCGATCCCGCCGACCGGCCCACCCCCGCCGAGTTGCTGGACCTGTTCGGGCCGGCCGCGCACGACGCACCCGCCGGGGCGTGGCTTCCGGCGCAGCGGCGGGCGGCTCCGGCCCACCCCGGACCCCCGCCGATCGGGCCACCGAACGGCCCGAACGACCGCACCCGTACGGCGGTCACCGAGCTCCGGCAGGCTCCCGACGCCCCGCCGCCCGGTGGCGGGAAGCACCGGCTCCGCTGGCTGCCGGTGCCGCTCGCCCTCGTGCTCGTCGCCGCCGCCGTCTGCGTCCGCCTCTTCGTGATGACCGGCGGCTCCGGGCCGCCGGACTGCTTCCCGTCCGGCGGCGCCCCGGCCGACTCCTCGCCCCCGGCCAGGGTGACCAGCGTGCCCGCGGGGACTCCGCACCCGCCCGAGCCCACCGGGCCCGCCGACCGGACGGTCATCGAGCTCGGCCAGTCGGTCACGCTCAGCTGGGACCACGCCGCCGCGGTGTCGCGCGTCTTCACCGGGCTGGGCGACGACGCCCCCCGCTACACCGCCTGGCTGAGCTCCGCCGCCTGCACGTTCACTCCCACCGCCGCCGGGCTGTACCGGTGGGAGGCGAGCACCGCGAACGCCGCCGAAGGACAGACCGGCAGCGCGTGGTCCGAGGACCGGTTCCTGTTCGTCAGGGCGAAGGGCTCCTCCACGCCCGACCCCGGGCACGACACCCCGGCCGTCCCCCGCCTGCTGGCCCCGGCGGACCAGACCGTGGCCAAGGCCGGCCGGCCGGTCTCGCTGAGCTGGACGGCGAGCGGCTTCTCCTCCCACGCCTCGGTGCTGTCGCCCGACGGGACCTGGCAGAACATGCCCTGGCAGGACGCGTCGACCTACCTGTACACCCCGCCCTCGCCCGGGATCTACGTCTGGAGCGCGTTCACCGAGGCCAAGGGCGGCTGCGACGGCGGGACCTGCGCCAGCGGGGCGAGCGCGCAGCGGTACCTGATCGTGGAGTGAGGTCCCCACGGCCTTCGGCCACTACTTGAGGAACGCCGCCCCGGCGAAGAGCCGGGCGGAGTTGGTGCGGTCGATGGCGGCGCGGGTGGTGTCGGGGAGCGGGTGGTCGGCGACGTACGCGGGCACGCCGGGCACGCCGGGGACGCCGGGGACGCCGGGGCCGGGCAGTTGCGAGGGGTGGACCAGGGCGACGGCCTCCCGTCAGCTGGTTCTCCGGCACCGAGGCTGCCCGCCTCGTCTCGCGGCGCGCCAGTGATCCCGCCACGTCCGGATCGTGAAGTTCTCACGCTCCCGTCCGGGGGGATCCCGGTTGTCCGGTAGGCCGCTCCAGGAGACGAACTTGTTCGTTACGAACATGTTCGTTACCGTGGAGGAACGGGAGGCGAACCCACGCCGACCGACACGGACCGACACCGACCCAAGGAGTGGCCATGACCGTCCAGCACGTTCCCGTCGCCGTCATCGGAGCCGGGCTCGGGGGCCTCGTGCTCGCCCGGGTCCTGCACGTCCACGGCATCCGGGCCGCCGTCTTCGACCTGGAGCCCTCACCCGAGGCCCGCACCCAGGGCGGCCTGCTCGACATCCACGACGACTCCGGCCAGCAGGCCCTGCGCGACGCCGGGCTGCACGACCGGTTCCTGGCCCTGGTCCACGCGGGCGGCGAGGCCCTGCGGGTGGTGGGACCGGACGGCGCCGTCCGGTTGGAGCAGGAGGACGACGGCACCGGCGGCCGCCCCGAGGTCGACCGGGGCCGCCTGCGCGACCTGCTGCTGGACTCCCTGCCCGCCGGCACCGTCCGCTGGGGCCGGAAGGTGGTCCGCGCCCACGCGCTGGGCGACGGCCGCCACCAGGTCGCCTTCGCCGACGGCACGGCCGTCACCACGGACCTGCTGGTCGGGGCGGACGGCGCGTGGTCCCGGATCCGGCCACTGCTGTCCGACGCCCGGCCCGCCTACACCGGGATCTCCTTCGTCGAGGCCGACCTGCACGACGCGGACACCCGGCACCCCGAGGCGGCCGCCCTGGTCGGCGGCGGGTTCTTCCTCTCCGTGGCCGAGGGTCGCGGCTTCCTCGCCCACCGCGAGGGCGACGGCAGCATCCACGTCTACACCGCCGTCCGGGCCGGCGAGGACTGGCTGGACGGCATCGACACCACCGCCCCCGACACCGCCAAGGCGGCCGTGCTGGCCGGCTTCGACGGCTGGGCCGACGGCCTGCGGGCCCTGCTCGCCGATGCCGACGGCGACCTGGTCCCGCGCCGGATCCACGCCCTGCCCGTCGGCCACCGCTGGGACCGCACCCCCGGCGTCACCCTGCTCGGCGACGCCGCCCACCTGATGTCCCCGTTCGCCGGCGAGGGCGCCAACCTCGCCATGCTCGACGGCGCCGAACTCGGCAAGGCCCTCGCCCACCACCCCGGCGACCCCGAGGCCGCCCTGACCACCTACGAGCGCGCCCTCTTCCCGCGCAGCGAGGCCTCGGCCGCCGCCTCCGCCGCCAGCCTGGAGCTGATGTTCGGCCCCGACGGCCTCCAGGGCCTGCTCGACCAGTTCGCCGCCCCGAACCAGCCCGCCCCGCCGGCCGGGCGGCACGGCGGCGCCGTTTCGGCGAACTAGTTCGTCACGAACACGGTCGCTAGGCTGGCCGGTATGACGAGCTCCCCCTCCCGACCCCGCAGCCGCCGCGAGCGACCGGCGAAGCCCGCGCTGAGCCACGAGGCGATCGTCGCCGCCGCCGTACGGGTGCTGGAGGCGGAGGGCCTGCCACGGGTGACCATGCGGCGGCTGGCCCAGGAGCTGGACACCGGGCCGGCCTCGCTGTACGTATACGTGGCCAACGCCGCGGAACTGCACGCCGCGATCCTGGAGGAGTACCTCGGGGAGGTGGACCTGAGCCCGGTGACGGCGGCCGGGGACTGGCGCGAGCGGTTGGCCGCCGTCCTCGACTCCTGCACCGGGGTGCTGCTCCGGCACCCGGCGCTCGCCCACGCCGCACTGGTGGCGAGGCCGTCCGGGCCGCACTACCTGGCCCTGGTGGAGGCGGTCCTGGCACTGCTGCACGAGGGCGGGGTGCCGGACGGGCAGGCGGCCTGGGGCGTGGACGTGCTGCTCCAGGTGGCCACCGCCACCGCCGCCGAGCAGTCCGCCCGGCAGGGCGAGCAGGCGGAGCGGGAACAGGCCGCGCTCACCGACGCGCTCCGCGCGGCGCCCGCCGCCACCTACCCGAGGATCGCCGCGCTCGGGGACGACCTGGTCTCCGGGGCGCCGGAGGACCGGCTGTCCTGGATGTTCCGGGCGGTCGTCAACGGCACGCGCACGACGCCCCGACCCGCCTGACCCCAGCCGCCCACCGCGCCCCGCCCGAGCTCGGACCCACTCGACCTCGGACCCTCAGGCGCCCGCCGCGGCCGCCTCGGCGAGGGCGTCCAGCACCGGGCGGATCAGCGGGTGCCCGTCGGCGCCGGCCCGGACGGCAGCGAAGACCCGGCGGGTGGCGAGTTCGCTGTCCACCGGCCGGACGGCGATCCGGCCGAGGTCGACGCCGCGCAGCGCCGAGCGCGGCACGAGGGCGACGCCGGCGCCCGCCGAGGCGAGGGCGACGACGGCCCGGAAGTCGTCGGAGGAGTGCACCAGGCGCGGCTGGAAGCCGGCGTGCTCGCAGGCGAGCAGGACGACGTCGTGGCAGGGGTTGCCCGGGTAGGGGCCGATCCACCGTTCGTCGGCCAGGGCCGCGACGGCGAGCGGAGCGCCGTCGGCGGCCAGCGGGTGGCCGAGCGGCAGCACCGCCTCGAACGGCTCGGCGTACAGCGGGACGCGGGTGAGCCGGGCGTCGTCGGCGCGCGGGGCGCCCCGGTACTCGACGGCCACCGCGAGGTCGGCCCGGCCGTCGAGGACCATCGGCAGGCTGGCGTCGCCCTCCGCGTCCAGCACCTTGAGCCGCACCCCGGGCGCCTGCGCGGCCAGCAGCCCGATCGCCGGGGCGAGGACGAGCGCGATGCCGGTGGCGAAGGAGGCGACGGTCACCTCGCCGGAGACGCCCGCGCTGTAGGCGGCGAGGTCGGCCTCGGCGCGCTCCAGCTGGGCGAGCACGGCGTCGGCGTGGCCGAGCAGGATCTCCCCGGCGGCGGTCAGCCGCACCCCCCGGCCCTCGCGGGCGAGCAGGTGGTGGCCGGTCTCCTGTTCCAGGGCGGCCAGCTGCTGGGAGACGGCGGAAGGGGTCAGGTAGAGGGCAGCCGCCGCGGCGGTCACGGTGCGGTGGTCCGCCACGGCCCGCAGGGTCCGCAGCCGTCGGGCGTCGATCACAGGCCAATTCTGCCAGCGTGCCGGAGTCAGCCGGACCGGGCCCGGAGCCGGGGCGGGGTCCGGACCCGGTTCCGCGTAAGGGGCGATACGACCGGTGGCGTATTTCCGGACGAGATCGCTTCGCCCGGTTGACCACCCGGCCCGGGCGACGATTGGCTCTTCCCGAGCCGGGCCACGGGGGTGACGAGGGCCCGGTGCCGTCATCAGGGGAGGATGTCCATGACCACTGCACGAACCCGCCGTTGGCTGGCCCGCACCGCCGGCGTCCTGGTGGCCGCCGCCGTGGCCGGGGCCGCGATGCCCGCCGCCGAGGCCCGGCCGCTCAAGGGCGACACCTCCCGGGTGAGCGAGGGGCCCAAGGGCGAGCAGCTCGACGGCACCTCGTCCGCGCTCGGGCTGAGCGCCGACGGCCGCTCCGCGCTGTTCACCTCGACCGCGACCAACCTGCTGCCCGGGGCCGGCACCCCGAACTCGGACGAGGTCTACGTGCGGGACCTGCGCAACGGGCACGTCGAGCGGGTCAGCGTCGCCGCCGACGGCTCCAAGCTGGACGCCGCCACCAACCAGGCCGCGATCAGCGGCGACGGCCGGTACGTGGCGTTCAGCACCGCCGCCACCAACGTGCTGCCCGGCCAGCCGAAGCACGGCAACGACGTCTTCGTCCGCGACCGCTGGACCGGCCGCACCGAGCTGATCACCGCCCCCGGCTCGGCGAGCACCGACGACCAGAGCATCCGCACCGCCGACAGCCCCACCCTCAGCTGGGACGGCCGCTTCGTCGCCTACGCCTCCAGCCGCACCGACCTCGCCCCGGGCGTGAAGCGCGGCAAGAACAACATCTACGTCACCGACCGCTGGACGCACACCACCCGGCTGGTCACCTCCGGCACGGAGGGCGAGGGCGCCGACAACAACTCCTTCAGTCCGACGATCAGTGCGGACGGCTCGACCGTCGGCTTCGGCTCCCGGGCGGGGAACCTGCTCCCGGGCACTCCGGCCCCGGCCACCGGCGCCGATTCCGCCCCCGGCGCCGGGTCACCCCAGCTGGCCGGGCCCAAGTTCTACCCGTACTACGTCTGGAAGGCCGGCACCGGCAAGATCGCCGGCGCCAGCCTGGACGGCACCGGGGCGCTGAGCGACGGCGGACGCGACGGCCGGATCAGCCCGGACGGCCGCTACGCGATCTACAGCCTCCCGGTGTTCATCGGCGGGGCGCCCGCCCCGGCCCACGGCATCCGGATGGACGTGTACGTCCACGAGCTGGCCACCGGCAAGATCACCAAGGTCAACACCGACCTGCCGGGCACCACCGCGAAGTGGTCCTCCTCCGGTGGCGTCATGACGCTCGACGACCGCTGGGTCTACTTCGACTCCGCCGCCGAGAACCTCGTCCCCGACGACACCAACTCCGCCAGCGACATCTTCCGCCGCGACCTGTGGACCGGGCGGATCGAGCGGATCAGCCTCACCCGGAGCGGTGGGCAGAGCACCGCCTCCTCCTACGGCCCGTACGTGGACGCCACCGGCGACACGGTGATCTTCGACGCCTCGGACGGCGACCTGGTGCCGGGTGACACCAACACCTTCCTGGACGTCTTCCTGCGCCGCCTGTGACGTCCTGACTCCCCTGCCGCATACGTCCGTTGACGTATTTTCGGCCGAGATCACCCGTGGGCGTTGACCACCGGCCCTCCCGACGATTGGCTCTCCCGAAAGCCCGTCGCCGGGAGGGAGCCCGGCCGGGCGACCCCCGGGGAGGCAGACGTCATGACACGCAGCACCCGTACCACCCGCAACCGGTGGCTGGCCGGCGGCGGCAGCATTCTCGCGGCCACCGCCGTACTCGCCGTGACCGCCGCACCCGCCCAGGCCGACCGGGCCCACCGGGCGCCGCGCGGCACCGTCCAGGTCAGCGTGGGGGTGAACGGCGCCGCGCCGGACAACCAGTCGTGGAGCCAGGCGATCAGCGCCGACGGCCGCTACGCCCTGTTCACCTCCTGGGCCACGAACCTGGTGTCCCAGCCCGCGAAGAGCGCCCGCGACGCCTACGTCCGCGACCTGAGGACCGGCCGCACCGAGCGGATCAACCTGGCCGCCGACGGCAGCGCGCTGAACGGCTTCACCGACAACGTCGCGATCAACGCCGACGGCCGCTACGTCGCCTTCGACAGCGACGCCGAGAACGTGGTGCCCGGCATGCAGGTCCAGGGGCGCGACGAGGTGTACGTCCGCGACCGGAGGACCGGCCGCACCGAGCTGATCAGCGGCGGGCTCACCGGCACCGACACCGACAAGTTCCACGCCTCCTACGCGCCCTCGATCAGCGCGAACGGCCGCTACGTGGTCTTCGGCTCCAGCCGGAAGGACCTCGTCCCCGACCTCCAGGGCGACGCCCCCTCGCTGGCCAGGCCCTACACCTGGGACTACAACATCTACGTCACCGACCGCTGGACGGGGAAGACCAAGCTGGTGACCCGCGGCGTGGACGGCAAGCCGGGCGACGGCATGTCCCTCCACCCGACGATCAGCGCGGACGGCCGCACCATCGGCTTCACCTCCATGGCCGGCAACCTGCTGCCCGCCGACCAGACCCCCGCCCCGGCCGCCGGGGGCGCCGCCGCCCCCGCCGACGTGGAGCTGGCCCCGGGCATCGCCCCGGCCCTGCCCCACAGCGCGCAGAAGGGCCTGGCCCAGCCGAACCTGGCCCGGCCGGTGACCGCCCCCTACTACACCTACGACGTGGAGTCCGGCCGGATCTCCGCCGCCAGCCTCGACCTCGACGGCAAGCTCGGCGCCCCGAGCTTCGACGCGACGATCAGCCCCGACGGGCGGCGCGCGATCTACGCCCTGCCCGAGCCCGGCGGGTCGACCGGCGGCCACCGGTTCCACACCGTGCTGTACGTCCGGGACCTCAGGAAGGGCACCGTGACGAAGATCAGCGGCGGCCTGCCCGGCACCACCTCGGTCGGCTCCTCCGACCACGCCCGGATCACCGCCGACAACCGCTGGGTCTACTTCGCCTCCGCCGCCGACAACCTGGTGGCGGGCCCGCAGCACCCGGGCTGGGACGTCTACCGCCACGACCTGCGCACCGGCCGCACCGAGCGGGTCGCCACCGCCGCGGACGGCTCGCTCGGCAACGGCTCCTCGACCGACCCGGTCGTGGACGCCCGCGGCCGCACGGTGGTGTTCAGCTCGACCAGCGGCAACCTGCTCGCCGGCCCCGGCGGCCCGGCTAGCACCGACTCCCAGGTCTTCGCCCGCGCCACCGCGCACCACGGCCACGGCGACGACCAGGGCGACGACCAGGACCAAGGCCAGGACCAGGACAGCGACGACTGACCGTCAACCGCCGCTCGCACCGTGAACCGCGAACGGGGGCGGGACGTCGGCCGGGCCGGCATCCCGCCCCCGAAGCGGGAGGGTGGGGCAGATGGTTGGTGGGCCGTGCGGTGGGGGCGGATCGATGCGCCCCCACCGCACG
>NZ_JBIVJF010000002.1:420314-536513 GCF_044750105.1 Kitasatospora sp. NPDC088861 | reverse complement strand
GCCGCCGGGGCGGGGGGGCCGGGCCGCCCCCGGCGCCCCCCGGGCCGGGGGGGGGGGGGGGGGGGGGGGGGGGGGGGGCGCGCGCGCGCCGCCCGCCCCCCCCCCCCCCCCCCCCCCCCACGACGATGGTGAGCCCGCGGGCCGGTCCGGTTCCGAGCGGACCGGCCCGCGGGCAGCTCATGGGGCCGCCGCCTCACCGACCGCCGGGCTACTCGCCCAGCGCGGCGCGCGCGTCGACGAAGGCGGCGACGGCGCGCTCGACGTCCTCGGTGGAGTGCGCGGCGGACAGCTGCACCCGGATCCGGGCCTGGCCGTGCGGGACCACCGGGAACGAGAAGCCGATCACGTACACGCCGCGCTCCAGCAGCAGTTCGGCGAGCCGGCCGGCCTTGGCCGCGTCGCCGATCATCACCGGGGCGATCGGGTGGTCGCCCGGCAGGATCTCGAAGCCGGCCTCGGTCATCCTGCTGCGGAACAGCGCCGTGTTGGCCGCCAGCCGCTCGCGCAGCTCGTTGGACTGCTCGACCAGGTCGAGCACCTTCAGCGAGGCCGCCGCGATCACCGGGGCGAGCGAGTTGGAGAACAGGTACGGGCGGGAGCGCTGGCGCAGCAGGGCGACGATCTCCCGGCGGGCGGCGACGTAGCCGCCGGAGGCGCCGCCGAGCGCCTTGCCGAGGGTGCCGGTGATGATGTCCACGCGGTCCATCACGCCGTGCAGTTCGGGGGTGCCGCGGCCGCCGGGGCCGACGAAGCCGACGGCGTGCGAGTCGTCGACCATGACCATGGCGCCGTAGCGGTCGGCCAGGTCGCAGATCTCGCGCAGCGGGGCGACGTAGCCGTCCATCGAGAACACGCCGTCGGTGACGATCAGGCGGCGGCGGGCGTCCTGGGTCTCCTTGAGCTGCTGCTCCAGGTCGGCCAGGTCGCGGTTGGCGTAGCGGTGGCGGCGGGCCTTGCTGAGCCGGATGCCGTCGATGATGCTCGCGTGGTTGAGCGCGTCGGAGATGACGGCGTCGCGGTCGTCGAGCAGGGTCTCGAAGACGCCGCCGTTGGCGTCGAAGCAGGAGGAGTACAGGATGGTGTCCTCCTGGCCCAGGAAGGCCGAGAGGCGGTCCTCCAGTGCCTTGTGGACGTCCTGGGTGCCGCAGATGAAGCGCACCGAGGCCATGCCGTAGCCCCAGCGGTCCAGCGCGTCCTTGGCGGCGGCGAGCACCTCGGGGTGGTCGGCCAGGCCGAGGTAGTTGTTGGCGCAGAAGTTCAGCACCTCACCGGGGCGGCCGCCGCCGGTGACGGTGACCGCGGCGCTCTGCGGGGTGCCGATGACCCGCTCGGGCTTGAAGAGCCCGGCCTCGCGGATCTCGTCGAGGGTGGTGGCGATGTCGGCGCGCACGTTGTCGAACACTGCGGGCTCCTAACGAGGACGAACGGGGGGGCTCAGGCGGTCCAGTCGAGGATGATCTTGCCGCAGCGGCCTCCGGCGGCCTCGTCGAAGGCGGCCGCGAAGTCGTCGGCGGCGTACCGGCCGGTGATCACCGGGGCGAGGTCCAGCCCGCCCTCCAGCAGCACGGACATCGCGTACCAGGTCTCGAACATCTCGCGGCCGTAGATGCCCTTGATGGTGATCATCGAGGTGACGACCGAGGCCCAGTCGACCGGGAACTGCTCGGCGGGCAGGCCGAGCACGGCGATCTTCCCGCCGTGGGTCATGTTGGCGATCATCGACTGCATCGCCTCGGGGCGGCCGGACATCTCCAGGCCGACGTCGAAGCCCTCGCGCAGGCCGAGCTTCTGCTGGCCCTCCTCGATGGTGTGCTCGGCGACGTTCAGCGCCAGCGTGACGCCGACCTTCCGGGCCAGGTCGAGGCGGTACGGGGAGACGTCGGTGATCATCACGTTGCGGGCGCCGGCGTGCTTGGCGACGGCGGCGGCCATGATGCCGATCGGGCCCGCGCCGGTGATCAGCACGTCCTCGCCGACCAGCGGGAAGGAGAGCGCGGTGTGGACGGCGTTGCCGAACGGGTCGAAGATCGCGGCCACGTCCAGGTCGACCGGCACCCGGTGCACCCAGACGTTGGAGGCGGGCAGGGCCACGTACTCGGCGAAGGCGCCGTCCCGGCCGACGCCGAGGCCGACCGTGTTGCGGCACAGGTGGCGGCGGCCGGCCTGGCAGTTGCGGCACTTGCCGCAGACCAGGTGGCCCTCGCCGCTGACCAGGTCGCCGACCGCGATGTCCGCGACGCCGGCACCGATCTCGGCGACCTCGCCGACGAACTCGTGGCCGAGCACCAGCGGGGTCGTGATGGTCTGCTGCGCCCAGCCGTCCCAGTTGCGGATGTGCAGGTCGGTGCCGCAGATGCCGGTCCGCAGCACCTTGATCAGCACCTCGCCGGGGCCGATCTCCGGCTTCGGGACGTCCACCAGCCAGAGCCCGGGCTCGGCCTTCTGCTTGACGAGTGCCTTCACGGGCGTCGGCTCCTGACGTGCGAGTGGGGCGGCCTTCGCGGGTGGGCAGGCCGAGTGGCCCCGGTGTGGCCGTTCCTGGCGGACGCGATCCGGGCAGGCAGAAATCTGCCTGGTGAGGGTGGGTTCGGTCCATCGAGGAATTCTTAAGGGCGGCCACAGCTGGGCTAAACGATCGTGCCCGAGCCGGGGCCGGGGGCGGGTGCGGCGTGCCGGTGCTCACCTGTTCGGCCGAGCGCGAGCCCGCTTTCGCGACACCAACCCCCCAGTGGGCAGTGGTCCTTGACAGCACGGGAGGCGATATGCGCCAGCCGGCTGGGGCAGTCGGCTGACCGCCGGTCCGTTCGGGTCAGCCCTGCGGCGGTCGACGAGCGGGGCCGCACCGGCGGTGCTTACGGTGGCGGCGCTCCCCCGTCGGCCTCGTGGAGCAGCGCTCCGGGGCCGTCCGCCGCAGAGAGGCGCCTCGACCTATGACCACGCTCCGACGGCCACATCCGGCCGCGTCCCGTTCCACCCGCCGAGCGGCCTGCGCCGCCCTGGCGCTGACCGGCCTGCTCGCGACCGCGGCCTGCTCCGGCGGGTCACCGCCGAAGCAGGCCGGCGGCGCGGCCCTCACCGCCGAGCCCGCCGCGCTCAGCCCGTCCGCGTCGGGCTCCAGCGCCGGTTCGGGCGCCGCGAGCGGCTCGGCGAGCGGCTCGGCCGGCGCGGTGGTGCCGCTGACCCCCGACGTCGCCAACCAGCTGGACGCCGCGATCAAGCAGGTGCTGAACCAGACCTCCACCCCCGGCGTGATCGTCGGGATCACCACCCCCGACGGCAGCTACCAGCGGGCCTTCGGCCAGGCCGACAAGTCCGCCGGCACCCCGATGTCGCCCGACCTGAACATGCGGATCGGCAGCGAGACCAAGACCTTCACGGCGACCGGCGTGCTGCGGCTGGTCGACCAGGGCAAGGTGGGCCTGGACGACCCGGTCTCCAAGTACGTGGACGGCGTGCCCGGCGGCGACAAGATCACCATCCGCCAGCTCGCCGGGATGCGCAGCGGCCTGTTCCCGTACACCTCCGACCCGGACTTCGTGAACGCGCTGATCAGCGACCCGAACCGGGTGTTCACGCCCGACGAGCTGCTCGCCTACGGGTACAAGCACCCGGCGAACTTCCCGCCGGGCAGCAAGTTCCAGTACAGCAACAGCAACTACATCCTGCTCGGCAAGGTCATCGAGAAGGCCGGCGGGGAGCCCGTGGACCAGTTCCTCAAGGACCAGGTGTTCAGCCAGGCCGGACTGAACGGGACGGTCTTCCCGACCGACGCGACCTTCCCCGACCCGCACGCCCGCGGCTACACCGACCAGACGCCCAACGGCCAGACCACGGACGCCACCGACTGGAACCCGTCCTGGGCCTGGTCGGCCGGGGCGGTCATCTCCAACCTCACCGACCTGCAGAACTGGTCGAAGTCCCTGGCCACCGGCTCCCTGCTGAAGCAGGACACCCAGTCCCAGCGGTTGAAGACCCAGCCGACCGGGGACCCCGGCGTCGGCTACGGCCTCGGGCTGTTCAACAACAACGGGTGGATCGGGCACAACGGCTCGCTGCCCGGTTACGAGACCGTGGCGGTGTACCTGCCGCAGTCCCAGGCCACCCTGGTGGTGCTGCTCAACACCGATGTGCCGTACCGGGGTTCGGAGCCGTCCTCGCTGCTCGCGAAGGCGATCACGCAGATCGTCTCGCCGAAGAACGTCTACTCGATCCCGCCGGTGAACAACACGGCCTCGCCGTCGGCCTCGTCCTCGGGGTCCGCGTCGCCGTCACCCTCGCTCTCGCCCTCGGGGTCGGCCTCGTCCCCGGCCTCGTCCGGCGCCCCGGGGTCCCCCTCCGGCGCGCCGTCCACGGTCAACGCCTGAGCTCCGGACCGACCGGGCGCCTGAGCGCCAGACCGCTTGAGGCCCGGCCCGGATCACCGGGCCGGGCCTCCGAGGTGTCGTCAACTGCCCAGCACGCGGGCCAGATCGTAGGAGACGGGCTCCTCCAGCTGCGCGTAGGTGCAGCTCTCCGGCGTGCGGTCCGGCCGCCAGCGGCGGAACTGCGCGGTGTGCCGGAAGCGGGTGCCCTCCATGTGGTCGTAGGCGACCTCGACCACCCGCTCGGGGCGCAGCGCGACCCAGGAGAGGTCCTTGCCGCCGGTCCACCGGCTGACCGCGCCCGGAAGCCGGCCCTCGGCGTGCGCCGCCTCGTCCGCCCAGCCGCCCCACGGGTGGCGGGAGAGGTCGGCCATCCGCAACGGGGCCAGTTCCTCGGCGAGTTCGCGGCGGCGGGCCATCGAGAACGCGGCGCAGACGCCGACGTGCTGGAGCCGGCCCTCGGCGTCGTTGATGCCCAGCAGCAGCGAGCCGACCACCGGGCCGCTCTTGTGCTCGCGGTAGCCGGCCACCACGCAGTCGGCGGTGCGCTCGTGCTTGATCTTGAACATGGTCCGCTCGCCCGGCCGGTACGGCTGGTCCAGCGGCTTGGCCACCACGCCGTCCAGCCCGGCGCCCTCGTACTCGGCGAACCAGGTCTGCGCCACGTCCCGGTCGGTGGAGGCGGGGGCGGTGAACACCGGGTCGCGGGCGGCGCCGAGCGCCGTCTCCAGGGCCGCGCGGCGCACCGACAGCGGCTCGTCCAGCAGCGCGACGTCACCGAGCGCGAGCAGGTCGAAGGCGATGAAGGAGGCGGGCGTCCGCTCCGCCAGCATCCGCACCCGGCTCGCCGCCGGGTGGATGCGCTCCAGCAGTTCCTCGAACCGCAGCCGGCCGTCCCGGGCGATCACCACCTCGCCGTCCAGCACGCAGCGCGGTGGCAGCTCACGCCGCAGCGCGGCGATCAGCTCGGGGAAGTACCTGGTCAGCGGTTTGCCGGTGCGGCTGCCGAGCTCCACCTCGTCGCCGTCGCGGAACACGATCGTCCGGAAGCCGTCCCACTTGGCCTCGTACTGCATCCCCGGCGGGATCTTCGCCACCGACTTGGCGAGCATCGGCGCCACCGGCGGCATCACGGGCAGGTCCATGGCTCCGATCCTCGCGCGCACGGCCGGAAGCCGCGCGGCGAAAGGGCCCACGGCGAAGAGGGCCCACCGCGGAAAGGGCCCACGGCGAAAAGACGCGCGCGGGACACGGCGCCCTTAGCGTGAGGGGCATGGGCTCAGCCGTGGAACTGGATGTCGCCGGGCGCAGCGTCCGGCTGTCGAATCCGGACAAGGTGTACTACCCCGAGCGCGGCTTCACCAAGCTGGACGTCGCGCAGTACTACCTGGCCGTCGCCGACGGGGTGCTGCGCGGACTGCGCGACCGGCCCACCACCCTGCAGCGCTTCCCGGACGGCGTGGACGGCGAGTTCTTCTACCAGAAACGCGCCCCCAAGGGCCTGCCGGACTGGCTGCCCACCGCCCGGATCAGTTTCCCCAGCGGCCGCTCCGCCGACGAGATCTGCCCCACCGAGCCGGCCGCCGTGCTGTGGGCCGCCAACCTGGGCTGCCTCACCTTCCACCCCTGGCCGGTCCGCCGCTCCGACACCGAGCACGTCGACGAGCTGCGCATCGACCTCGACCCGCAGCCCGGCACCGACTTCCACGACGCCGTCCGCGCCGCCCACGAACTGCGCGCCCTGCTGGAGGAGTACGGGCTGCGCGGCTGGCCCAAGTCCTCCGGCGGGCGCGGCCTGCACGTGTACGTCCCGCTGGTGCCCGAGTGGACCTTCACCGACGGCCGGCACGCCGTGATCGCCCTCGGCCGGGTCCTGGAGCAGCGGATGCCCGGGCAGGTCACCACCGCCTGGTGGAAGGAGGAACGCGGCAAGCGGATCTTCGTCGACTACAACCAGATGGCCCGCGACCGCACCATCGCCTCCGCCTACTCCCTGCGCGCCCGCCCGCGCGCCACCGCCTCGACCCCGCTGCGCTGGGAGGAGCTCGACGACGCCTCCCCCGAGGACTTCGACCTGCGCACCGTCCCCGCCCGCTTCGCCGAACTCGGCGACCTGAACGCCGAGATGGACGATCGGGCGTACCGCCTGGACGGCCTGCTGGAGCTGTACGACAAGCAGCTGCGCGACGAGGGCCTCGGAGAGCTCCCGTACCCGCCCGACCACCCCAAGGCGGCCGGCGAGCCGACCAGGGTGCAGCCCAGCCGGGCCCGCAAGACGTAGGCCCTGTCCGGCCGATCTCGCCGGGCTCACACCCCCGTCATGGCCAGCACGAACCAGAAGACGCCGCCCAGCACCATCAGGGTGAACAGCAGGACGCCCACGACCGCGCCGGAGAGCAGCAGCCCCCGGCCGACGCGCCGCGCGCGCAGGCCGACGCCGGTCAGCAGCACGCCCGCCACACCCGGTGCCAGGGCCAGCGCCAGCAGCATCACCGTCCGCGCCACCTCGGCGTCCGACACCAGGTGGCACTCGTCGCCCTCGCACACCGCCCAGACGCCCTCGCCGACCGGCGCGCCCGCCCGCATCCTGGCGTGCTCGTGCGCCGGGCCGCCGCCGTCCGGGCGGAACACGCCCCGGCAGTCCGAAGGAGGCGGGCCGTCCCCGTTCGCCGGGATCAGACACCGCTCCGCGCGGAACGTCCCGGGCGCCCCCACCAGCCCGGCCGCCTGCCCGAACTGCCGCACCGGCCCGCCCACCAGCCATCCTGCCAGCAGCACCAACAGCACCCCGGCCGCCACCGGCCCCCACCGCCGCACCGCCACCCCCATCGGCTCACCCCCGCTGGGGTGACGCCACCGACGGCCGGACGGTTGCACGGGCGGCCTGGCGGGCGGCCCTCCCGGCCCAGGTGTCAGCCGACCCGGGCGCCCTCCGGCGCCAGCTCGGCGATGATCCGGACCGCCTCCGCGAGCTGCGCGTCCGTCAGGTCCCCGCGCGCGGTGAGCCGCAGCCGGGACACCCCGTCCGGGACGGACGGCGGGCGGAAGCAGCCGACGGCGAGCCCGGCCCGCCGGCAGTCGGCGGCCCAGGCGACGGCGGCCTCCGCGCCCGGGGCGCGCACCGACACCACGGCCGCGTCCGGCTCGCAGGCCCGGAGCCCGGCGGCGGTCAGCCGGGCCGCGAGGCCGCGGGCCACCTCGCGGGTGCGGTCGGCGCGGTGCGGCTCGGCGCGCAGCAGGCGCAGGGCGGCGAGGGCGGCGGCGACGGCGGCCGGGGCGAGGCCGGTGTCGAAGATGAAGGTGCGGGCGGTCTCGGTGAGGTGGCGGATCACCCGGCGCGGCCCGAGCACGGCGCCGCCCTGCGAGCCGAGCGACTTGGAGAGCGTGACGGTGGCGACGGTGTCCGGCTGCCCGGCGAGCCCGGCCGCCGCGAGCGCCCCGGCGCCGCCGGGGCCGAGGACGCCCAGCCCGTGCGCGTCGTCGACCAGCAGCGCGGCGCCGTGCGCCCGGGCGGCGGCGGACAGCCCGGCCAGCGGGGCGGCGTCGCCGTCCACCGAGAACACCGAGTCGCTGACCACCAGCGCCCGCCGCTGCGTCCGGCGCTCCAGCGCCTCCCGGACGGCCTGCGGGTCGCTGTGCGGGGCCCGGTGGACGTCCGCGCGGGCGAGCCGGCAGCCGTCGATCAGCGAGGCGTGGTTGTAGGCGTCCGACACGATCAGCGTGTCCGGGTCGGTGAGCGCGGTCAGCGCGGCCAGGTTGGCGGTGTAGCCGGAGGAGAACACCAGCGCCGCCTCCACCCCGCAGAACGCGGCGAGCTCCTCCTCCAGTTCGGTGTGCAGCGCGGTCGTCCCGGTCACCAGCCGCGACCCGGTCGACCCCCCGCCCCAGCGCAGCGCCGCCTCGGCGGCCGCCTGCGTCACCGCCGGGTGCCTGGTCAGCCCCAGGTAGTCGTTCCCGGCCAGGTCGAGCACCGGGTCCTGCGCCGCGCGGCTGCGCAGCCGACGCGTCAGCCCGGCCTCGGCCCGCAGCTCGGCGGCCTCGTCGAGCCAGTCGAAGACGGCCGCCGGGGCGAGGTCGGTGGTGTGCGTTGCGGACGCGAGCGGTTGGACCATGCCCGGCACTCTGGCACGGCGCCGCCGCCGCGATCAATGGGCGGCCGCGCACAGCTTCGCGGCCGCCGGTGCAGCGATCCGGACAGTCCCGGGGCGGGTGCCGGCGGAGGGCGGGCTTTGCCCGGGGTGGCGGCGAGCAGGCAAGATAGCCGGGTGACCCTCCTTGATCTGATGCCGAAGCCCGCCACGCCCGATGCGCTGTACGAGACCTTCGCCGCGTGGGCGGAGGAGCGCGGGATCACGCTGTACCCGGCGCAGGAGGAGGCACTGATCGAGCTGGTGTCGGGGAACAACGTCATCCTGGCGACGCCGACCGGGTCGGGCAAGAGCCTGGTGGCGGCGGGCGCGCACTTCGCGGCGCTGGCGGAGGGGAAGCGGACGTTCTACACGGCGCCGATCAAGGCGCTGGTGTCGGAGAAGTTCTTCGACCTGGTCAAGATGTTCGGCACCGAGCAGGTCGGCATGATGACCGGCGACGCGAGCGTGAACCCGACCGCGCCGATCATCTGCTGCACGGCCGAGGTGCTGGCGCAGATCGCACTGCGCGACGGGCTCCGGGCGGACGTCGGCCAGGTGGTCATGGACGAGTTCCACTTCTACGCGGAGCCGGACCGCGGCTGGGCCTGGCAGATCCCGCTGCTGGAGCTGCCGCAGGCGCAGTTCCTGCTGATGTCGGCGACGCTCGGCGACGTGCGCCGCTTCGAGGAGGACCTGACCCGCCGGACGGGCCGCCCGACGACGGTGGTGCGCAACACGACCCGCCCGGTGCCGCTGTTCTACGAGTACCGCCGCACCACGATGCACGACACCCTGGAGGAGCTGCTGCAGACCGGCCAGGCGCCGGTCTACGTGGTGCACTTCACGCAGAAGGAGGCGGTGGACCGGGCGCAGTCGCTGATGAGCATCAACATGTGCTCGAAGGCGGAGAAGGACGCCATCGCCGACCTGATCGGCGGCTTCCGCTTCACCACCAAGTTCGGCCGCAACCTGTCCCGTTTCGTGCGCCACGGCATCGGCGTGCACCACGCGGGCATGCTGCCGAAGTACCGCCGGCTGGTCGAACGCCTGGCCCAGGCGGGCCTGTTGAAGGTGATCTGCGGGACGGACACGCTGGGCGTCGGGGTGAACGTGCCGATCCGTACGGTGCTGTTCACGGCGCTGTCCAAGTACGACGGCAACCGGGTGCGGATCCTGCGCGCCCGGGAGTTCCACCAGATCGCCGGCCGGGCCGGCCGGGCCGGGTTCGACACCGTCGGACAGGTGGTGGCGCAGGCGCCCGAGCACGTGATCGAGAACGACAAGGCGATCGCCAAGGCCGGGGACGACCCGAAGAAGAAGCGCAAGGTGGTGCGCAAGAAGGCGCCGGAGGGCTTCGTCGGCTGGACCGAGGAGACCTTCGACAAGCTGATCGGCGCCGACCCGGAGCCGCTGGTCTCCCGGTTCAAGGTGAGCCACGCGATGCTGCTGTCGGTGATCGGCCGCCCCGGCAACGCCTTCGAGGCGATGCGCAAGCTCCTCACCGACAACCACGAGGACCGCACCGCGCAGCGCCGGCACATCCGCACCGCGATCGCGATCTACCGCTCCCTGCTGCAGGGCGGCGTGGTCGAGCGGCTGCCGGAGCCGGACGCCGAGGGCCGGATCGTGCGCCTCACCCTCGACCTCCAGGAGAACTTCGCGCTCAACCAGCCGCTCTCCACCTTCGCCCTGGCCTCCTTCGAGCTCCTCGACCCGACCTCGCCCTCGTACGCGCTGGACGTGATCTCGGTGGTCGAGGCGACCCTCGACGACCCGCGCCAGATCCTCGCCGCGCAGCAGAACAAGGCGCGCGGCGAGGCCGTCGGCGAGATGAAGCGCGACGGGATCGAGTACGAGGAGCGGATGGAGCGGCTCCAGGAGATCACCTACCCGAAGCCGCTGGAGGAACTGCTCACCCACGCGTACGAGGTGTACCGCCGGGCGCACCCGTGGATCGGCGACCACGAGCTGAGGCCGAAGTCGGTGGTCCGCGACCTGTACGAGCGGGCGATGACCTTCTCGGACTACGTCGGCTTCTACGAGCTGGCGCGCACCGAGGGCATCGTGCTGCGCTACCTGGCGAGCGCGTACAAGGCGCTGGAGCAGACCGTCCCCGAGGACGTGAAGACCGACGACCTGAAGGACGTCATCGCCTGGCTCGGCGAGCTGGTCCGCCAGGTCGACTCCAGCCTGCTGGACGAGTGGGAGCAGCTGGCCAACCCGACGGACCCGCAGGCCCCCGAGGTGACGCTGGACGACAAGCCGGCACCGGTGACGGCGAACGCGCGGGCGTTCCGGGTGCTGGTGCGCAACGAGTTGTTCCGCCGGGTCGAGCTGTGCGCGCTGGAGCACTACGAGGAGCTCGCCGAGCTGGACGGCTCGTACGGCTGGGACGCGGACCGCTGGGCGGACGCCATGGACGGGTACTGGGAGGAGTACGACGACCTCGGCACCGGCCCGAACGCGCGCGGCCCCAAGATGCTGATCATCGAGGAGGAGGACTCCGCCTGGAAGGTCCGGCAGATCTTCGACGACCCGGAGGGCGACCACGACTGGGGCATCAGCGCCGAGGTCGACCTGTACGGCTCGGACGAGGAGGGCCGGGCGGTGCTGCGGGTCACCGCGGTGGACCGGCTGGGCGGCTGACGGACCGTCAACCCCGGCTTCGAAGTCGCCGGCTCCCGGAGCGGGGGGGGCCGGCGAGGCGTCACATCCAGACGAACGGCGCGCCCGCCGCGTAGGAGAGCGCGCGGGTCGCCTCCTCCAGGGTCTGCTCGGCGCTGGGCGCCGGGCCCGACGATGTCGCGGCCGGGGTGGACGGGGCGCCGGGGCCGGGCGTGCGGGCCTCGCTGAGCCGGGAGCCGGTCACCGTCACGTAGTGCCCGACCGCCTCGACCCGCGGCTCGGCCGACTTGGGCGCGCCGGACGACGGCGCGGGGGCGGTGTTGGCGTCCGGAAGGATGAAGGCGAGTGCGCCGGGCTTGCCGCGCAGGGTGTCGGCGGCCCGGGTGGCGGCGGCCTGGTCGCCGAAGCGCAGGACGGTGACGCTGCTGAGCACCGGGCGGTCGACGCCGGAGAAGCTGACGATCAGGTAGGCATGGCAGCCGCTGTCCCGGAACAGCTCCTGGGTGCGGTCCTGCAGGACCTCGGCGCAGTTCTCGCCCTGCCGGATGGCGCCACGCCGGGCCTTGTACCCGGCGGCCTCGACCGGCCGCTGGGCGGGGAAGAGGCTGTCGGCATTGAGGCCCTCGGAGTCGGTGTGCGGCGGCGGGGTGCCGACCACCGGGGGCGTCCTGGCCGCATCCTTGGTGGACGGGCCGAGCCCGGGTATGTAGTCGCCGGGCATCGGGCGGGTAATGATCCATCCGCCGGCGGCCACCACTCCCACCACGACGACCCAGCCCACCGCCCGGCGGGCCGTCAACCGCCTGCCCCTGCCGCCGCCCCGACCACCGATCAGGTCCGTGCCCGCGCCGGCGGGGGCCCCGCCGGTCCGCCGCACTGCCTGGCCGTTCTGGCCCTCTCCCGGAGTCGGGGTGCGCTCCCCCTGCGTGGTCATGGCGCAGATTCTAAGCAACCGTCGGGTGGCGTGGATCACTGGGTGGGCGGTTGCCGGTCACCGCCGCGCGCGGGTGTCCGCGACCGTCCGGCGCGCGTACCGACGACCGCCCCGCGCCGGCCTCCCCGGCCCCTCGCCACGACTACCTCCTACCGGTCGGTAACCTCCGATTCGCCCCGGCGTCAAGCTCGTGACCAGCGGCGACACCGTGAGCTTCGACACTGTGGCAAGTGGCACATCCTTCCGCCGATCTTCTGGCGGGTTCCCTCTGGCGCCATTCGAGCGCCACCAGGCAGGATCGGCCCCATGGATCTGCTCGATACCCTCACCGCCAAGGGCCTGCGCGGCGAAGTCCCGACCCGCGAGGAGGCGCTGGCCGTCCTCGCTACCACCGACGACGAGCTGCTGGACGTCGTCGCCGCGGCCGGCAAGGTCCGCCGGAGGTGGTTCGGCCGACGCGTGAAGCTCAACTACCTGGTGAACCTCAAGAGCGGGCTCTGCCCGGAGGACTGCAACTACTGCTCGCAGCGGCTGGGCTCCAAGGCCGAGATCCTCAAGTACACCTGGCTCAAGCCCGACCAGGCCGCCGAGGCGGCCCGGGCCGGGGTGGCCGGCGGCGCCAAGCGGGTCTGCCTGGTCGCCAGCGGCCGCGGCCCGACGGACCGTGACATCGACCGGGTCACCGACACCATGGCCGCCATCCAGGAGGCCGACCCCGAGGTCGAGATCTGCGTCTGCCTCGGCCTGCTCTCCGACAACCAGGCGGAGCGGCTGAAGGCGGCCGGCGCCGACGCCTACAACCACAACCTCAACACCTCCGAGAAGACCTACGGCAACATCACCACCACCCACACCTACGCGGACCGGGTGGACACCGTGAAGAAGGCGCACGGCGCGGGCCTGTCCGCCTGCTCCGGCCTGATCGCCGGCATGGGCGAGAGCGACGAGGACCTGGTCGACGTGGTGTTCGCGCTGCGCGAGCTGGGCTCGGACTCCGTCCCGGTCAACTTCCTGATCCCGTTCGAGGGCACGCCGCTCGCCAAGGAGTGGAACCTCACCCCGCAGCGCTGCCTGCGCATCCTGGCGATGGTCCGCTTCGTCAACCCGGACACCGAGGTGCGGATCGCCGGCGGCCGCGAGGTGCACCTGCGCTCGATGCAGCCGCTCGGCCTGCACCTCGCCAACTCGATCTTCCTCGGCGACTACCTGACCAGCGAGGGCCAGGCCGGGCAGACCGACCTCGACATGATCAAGGACGCCGGGTTCGAGGTCGAGGGCGCCGGCGAGGCCACCCTGCCCCGCCACCGCGCGGACGTCGCGGCGGCCTCCTCCGCCGCGTCGGCTTGCGGCACCGCCGCGTCGGCCTGCGGCAGCGGCGGCGGCTGCGGCCCGTGCGGCGGGCACGCGCACGCCCCGGCCTCGGAGGACACCCCTGCGTCGGCCGCGGAGGACACCGACGCCTCGGACGGGGAGCTGCGCAGCGACCTCGTCAAGGTCCGGCTGCGCGGCGCCGGCACCGAACTCGCGCCCAATGCCTGATAGTTCTGGAGACTGACGCATCATGCCCCAGCTGTCCGCGGACACGCTGCTCGCCCTCGACCGCGCCCACGTCTGGCACCCGTACGGGCCGATGCCCGGCACCGCCACCCCGTACGTGGTCGAATCCGCCTCGGGGGTCCGGCTGCGCCTCGCCGAGCCCGTCGCGGGCGGGCGGCGCGAGCTCGTCGACGGGATGTCGTCCTGGTGGGCGGCCATCCACGGCTACCGGCACCCGGTGCTGGACGAGGCCGTGCGCGAGCAGCTGGGGCGGATGAGCCACGTCATGTTCGGCGGGCTCACCCACGAGCCCGCCGTCCGGCTGGCGGCGACGCTGGTCGAGATCACGCCCGAGCCGCTGCAACACGTCTTCCTCGCCGACTCGGGCTCGGTGGCCGTCGAGGTCGCGATGAAGATGTGCCTCCAGTACTGGCAGTCCACCGGCCGCCCGGCCAAGCGCCGGCTGCTGACCTGGCGCGGCGGGTACCACGGCGACACCTTCCACCCGATGTCCGTCTGCGATCCGGACGGCGGCATGCACCACCTGTGGGGCGGGGTGCTGCCCGGGCAGCTGTTCGCCCCGCAGCCGCCGGCCGGGTTCGACGCCCCGCTCGACGCCGGGTACGCGGCCGAGTTCGAGGAGTTGATGGCCCGGCACGCCGACGAGCTGGCCGCCGTCATCGTCGAACCGGTGGTGCAGGGCGCCGGCGGGATGCAGTTCCACTCCCCCGCCTACCTGCGGATGCTGCGCGAACTCTGCGACCGGTACGGGGTGCTGCTCGTCTTCGACGAGATCGCCACCGGATTCGGCCGCAGCGGCGCGCTGTTCGCCGCCGACCACGCGGGCGTCTCGCCGGACGTGATGTGCCTGGGCAAGGCACTCACCGGCGGCTACCTGACCCTCGCCGCCGCGCTGTGCACCGGCGAGATCGCCGACGGCATCAGCCGCGGCGAGATGCCGGTGCTCGCGCACGGGCCGACCTTCATGGGCAACCCGCTGGCCTGCGCGGCCGCCAACGCCTCGCTGGAGCTGCTGCTGGGCCAGGACTGGACGGTCGGGGTCAAGCGCATCGAGGCCGGACTGGCCGACGGGCTCGCGGCCGCCGCCGGCCTCCCGGGCGTCCGGGACGTCCGGGTCCAGGGCGCCATCGGCGTCGTCCAGTTGGACCACCCGGTGAACGTCCCGGCGGCCACCGAGGCGGCCGCCCGGGCCGGCGTCTGGCTGCGGCCCTTCCGGGACCTGATCTACACCATGCCCCCCTACGTGACGGAGGACGAGGACGTGGCACGCATCGCCGACGCCGTGACCGCTGCGGCGGTGGCCGGATGAGCGCCCGCATCCTGTTCGTGACGGGCACCAACACCGAGGTCGGCAAGACCGTCGCCACCGCAGCCCTCGCCTCGACGGCGCTGCGCGGCGGGCAGAAGGTCGCCGTGCTCAAGCCCGGGCAGACCGGCGTCGCGCCGGGCGAGCCCGGGGACGCGGCCGAAGTCCGGCGCCTGGCAGGCGATCTGACGATTCGTGAACTCGTCCGCTACCCGGAGCCGCTGGCGCCCGACACCGCCGCCCGGCGGGCCGGGATGCCCTTCCTCTCCCCCGCCGAGGTAGCCACCGCCGTCGCCGAACTGGCCGCCGCGCACGACCTGGTCCTGGTCGAGGGCGCGGGCGGGCTGCTCGTCCGCTACGACGACGAGGGCCGCACCCTCGCCGACCAGGCCCGGGCCGTCCTGGACGCCGGGCTGCCGGCCGAGGTCCTGCTCGTCGCCTCCGCCGGGCTGGGCACGCTGAACATCGTCGCGCTCTCGGCGGAGGCCCTGACTTCGCGTCAACTCCCCCTTGCGGGCGTGGTCGTCGGCTCCTGGCCCTCCTCCCCCGGGCTCGCCGAACGGTGCAACCTCGCCGACCTGCCGCGCTCGGCCGGCGCCCCGCTGCTCGGCGCCCTGCCGGAACGCGCCGCAGCCGCCGCGGACTTCGCCGCCCTCGCGCTCGCCTCGCTGGCCCCGGAGCTGGGCGGCAGCTGGGACGCGAAGCACTTCGCGCACACCCATCGGCCCGAACAGGCCCCGCTTCGCTCGAAGGGGTGATTCCGGCGCCCGAACCCTGGGTTCGGACGCTACGGGCTCAATACCGTTCCTCCCATGACAGACGGGATGACGGTAGACGAGTCTCTTCGGGCCCTGGCCGCCCTGGAGGCTGCGTGGAAGGACGACGACGAGGCGCTGTCCGCCCTCGCCGCGGGCGGTGCGGACGAGCGGTCGCTCCCGGCGCTGGTCGCCGCGTACGGCGAGCACGCGATGGACACCCTGATGGCCCTGGCCTTCGGCCTGCGGTCCACCATGAGCGACGAGGAGATCGCCGAACTCTCCGACGCGGTGAGCTCCAACATCGGCGCCCGGATGAGCGCCCTGCTCACCCAGGCCCTGAAGACCTGGGGCGCCCTCGCGCCCCCGGACGACCTGGCGGTGACCAAGGCCATCGCCCGCGCGGTGATCGACTCCATGCGCGCCGTGACCGAGGACCCGAGCCAGACCGAGGTCCTCCCCCTGCTGGCCACCTTCCGCACCTACGCCCTCAACGGCGCCTGACACCGGAACCTCGGCGCGGGCTTCGAGACCTCTCGAAGCCCGCGCCGTCATGTCTGCACCCTCATCCACCCTGCGGCAAGCGCGAATCCCCCCGTCGAGGAGGCGAAGAGGATAAGGACGAACACCAAGGCACTCGCCTCCGTGGGAACACGCTCAGGAATCGCGAGGAAAACCACACCCGCGAGCGCGAAGCTCCCGATGGCGATGGCGCCGGAGGCGATTACGGTCGCATTCCCCTGCGGAGGACGACGACCAGCCGCTCGATGACGTCCGGCCGAGCGGCTCCGAGGTCGATCAGGATGACTCCGGTGGCTTTGGCCGAGCGCCAGTCGATGCCGAGGGAGGGCAGTTTGACCTCGGCGGCGCTCAGGACGGCCTGGAGGTCGTCGAGGATGTCGGCCGCGGCGCGACGGTCCTCGGCCGTGACCTTGTCGATCATGCTGCTCATGGGGCATCGCACTCTTCGCTGTTCGTGATCCAACGCGCTTCGGTGTCCCACTCCACGCCACCTCCGACGGGCCGGAGGAAGGCCAGCCCGTGCTGCCACCCCATGAAGACGGCCCAGCACCCGGAGCGGACGTCGTAGACCCGCTCGCCGACAACGGCCGGCCGGTAGGGCTCGGACGGCGGCGTCACCCGCCGCACGGGCGGCGCCGCCGGGGCGATGGCGCCACTGCCCATCCGCGCCTCGGGAACGGAATCGCCGCACTGCGGGCACCGGCAGGGCGGAAAGTTCCGCCGCAGGACGATGCTTTCGCCAGATTGAACGTTCGTCATATCCACGGAATAACTCCTCTCTGTTGCTAACTCCTCACCAAGAGTGGCCAATCGCGGCTAGCATCGGAAGAGCTTCACTTTGACAGCGAGCACTGTGGAAATGGGTGGTTGCCATGCCTCAGCGGGAAGTAGACCCAACCTCATCTCCGAACGCAGCCATCGGCGTTCAGCTCCGGCGCTTCCGCAAGGCGAGAGGGCTCACTCAGATCGAGCTCGGGCGGCGGACCAACTACAGCGATTCACTCATCTCCATGATCGAGAACGGAGACCGTCCCGCGCCGCTGAACCTCGTCCGGCGATGCGACAAGGAACTCGACACCTGCGAGGCGCTTGAGCTCCTGTACTGGACCGCCAAGAGCACCACCTTGATCGGCGGGTACCTCGCGTACATCGAACACGAGGCCAAGGCCACCGCCTTCAAGATCTTCCAGCTGAACGTCATCCCGGGGCTGCTCCAGACGCGGGGCTACGCATCGGCGCTCATCAACGCCGCAGCCCAACGAGGTGAGATCCCCGAGGACAAAGTCATCGAACGCCTGAATGTCCGCATGGCGCGGCAGGCCCTGCTGTACCGCGAACCACCCCCCTCCATCCACATCGTCATGGAGGAGAGCTGCCTGCGAACCGTTGGCGGCCCCTTCGTCATGGCCGAGCAGCTTCGCCGGCTCGAGAGCGTGGCCGGCCTTCCGCACGTCATGCTGCAGATCGCGCCGTCCAGTCTCGGTGAAGGCCTCCCGGCGACCACGCCGTTCACGCTGCTGACCCGCCCGGACGAGAAGTGGATGGCCTACCTCGAAACCATCCAACGGGGCTACGTCGAGCGCGAGGACGAGAACAAGATCCGTTCCCTCGCAAGGACTTACCATTGGCTCCAGGCCCAAGCCCTCTCATGCGAGGACTCGTTGGCCCTCATCCACGCCCGTCTCAAGGAGTTCCACGCCATGTTCCCCATCGCGACGGTCAAGCCCACCTCCTGGCTGAAGTCCTCGTACAGCAACGGTGGCGGCGAATGCGTCGAGGTCGCACCCGGACTCCCCGGCATCCTCCCCGTCCGCGACAGCAAGGACCCCGAGGGCCCTCAGCTCGCCTTCGGCGCCGACGCCTGGCAGTCCTTCGTCGCCGGCGTCAAGTCCGGCGACTTCGGCACCGTCTGAGATCCTCGGCTGCCGACCAGCCGGGTCCGGTCGGGGCGCCGTACTTGATCCAGGCCGCCGGGTGGCGTTGTCGTTGCGCAGGTGGAAGGCCTGGCCGCCAGGCAGGTCGGCCGGTTCCGCGAGGCGCCTACCCCTTCTCTTCGAACTCTGCTCGATATACCGTACATAACGCTTGTTACGTACCGGGCAGGTCAGCGTAGCGAAGCACCTTGCATCCACCACCCTCACCTGGAGAGTCTGCTGTGACCGAACCCGCCGAGACCATCAAGTACCGCAAGAACGGCCTCACCCGCGGCGTCACGGACGAGCTCGCCGAGAACATGAAGCAGGGCTGGGCCGACACCGAGCGCAGCGCCCTGGAGCCGATCCCGCAGGCCGCGCACACGGCCCGCCGCCGCGCCGAGCTGTCCGCGGCCTTCCCCGGCGAGCTGCTGGTGATCCCGTCCGGCAACCCGAAGGTGCGGGCCAACGACACCGACTACCCGTTCCGCCCGTCCTCCGACTACGTCTACCTGACCGGCGACCAGTCCCAGGACGCCGTGCTGGTCCTGGAACCGACCGGCGACGCCGGCCACCGGGCCGCCGTCTACCTGCGCGACCGCTCCCGGACCGACAACGGCGAATTCTGGCTGGACAACCACGGCGAGCTGTGGGACGGCCGCCGCAACAGCCTGACCGAGAGCGAGCGCCTGCTCGGCCTGCCCTGCCGGGACGTCCGCACCGTCCACGCCGATCTGCGCGCGGCCACCGGCCCGGTGCGCGTGCTGCGCCGCCACGACGCGGGCGTGGAGCAGTCCCTCCAGGGCCGGGCCGTCGCCGAGCGGGACGCGGAGTTCGAGGTCTTCCTGTCCGGCCAGCGCCTGGTCAAGGACGAGTTCGAGATCGCCGAGCTGCGCTTCGCCTGCGAGGCCACCGCCCGCGGCTTCGAGGACGTGGTGCGCATCCTCGGCACCGACACCGAGACCCCCGAGCGGCTGATCGAGGGCACCTTCTTCGTCCGGGCCCGGATCGAGGGCAACGACATCGGCTACGGCAGCATCGCCGCGGCCGGCCCGCACGCCACCACCCTGCACTGGGTGCGCAACAACGGCCACGCCAAGCCCGGCGACCTCCTGCTACTCGACGCCGGCGTGGAGACCAACCGCCTGTACACCGCCGACGTCACCCGCACCCTCCCGGTCAGCGGCCGCTTCACCGACCTGCAACGCAAGGTCTACGACGCGGTGTTCGCAGCACAGGAAGCCGGCATCGCCGCGGTGAAGCCCGGCGCCGACTTCCGCGACTTCCACCACGCCGCCCAGCGCGAGCTCGCCGAACACCTCACCTCCTGGGGCCTGTTCGGCGACCTCACCGCCGACAAGGTGTACGAGCTGGGCCTGCACCGCCGCTTCACCCTGGCCGGCACCGGCCACATGCTCGGCCTCGACGTCCACGACTGCGCCCACTCGCGCACCGAGGAGCACGTCGACGGCCCGCTGAAGCCGGGCATGGTGCTCACCGTCGAGCCGGGCATCTACTTCCAGCAGAACGACCTGACGGTGCCCGAGGAGTACCGCGGCACCGGCGTCCGGATCGAGGACGACATCCTGGTCACCGAGGACGGCAACGAGAACCTCTCGGCCGGCCTCCCCCGCACCTCCACCGAGGTCGAGGCCTGGCTCGCCGAACTGCGAGGCTGAGCCCCCGGAACGACAGCTGCGGCACCCGGGAACGCCCGGGTGCCGCACGTCGCAGTGCCGCGTGCAGAGCGTGAGGCGTCAGAGTGTCGGCAGCGGTTCGTCGAGCCCCGGCTCGCGCCCCTCGGTCAACCAGAAGACGTAGCCCCGCAGGTAGTCCTCCAGCCCGTCGTCCAGGTACGCCGCGTACCCGCGCAACGCCTCGGGGTCGTTGCGCCCGTCGGTGTCGGCCAGTTCGGCGGCGATCCACTCCCGGACGGCGTCCCGCCCGTGCCACCACGCCCGGACGGTCTCCGGCGTCCAGTAGTCGCCGCCGTCGCAGTTGAAGCCGCCGATCGGCTCCATCTGGGCGACCCCGACGAGGGCCGCCAACTCCCGGAGTCCGCCAGGCTGGCGGTAGACGAACTCGCAGTGCTCCTCGCCGGAGAGGACGTGCGCGGGCAGGTAGAACGGCCCGTTGAGGCCGGTGTCCGTCATACCGGCGTAGAACGGTCCGGGCACGCCCAGCCGGCTCCGGTCCTCCCAGCGCCCGTCACCGACCCCGCCGCCGGAGAGCCGGACGGCCGACAGCGGGTCCCAGTAGGCGACTTCGTCCCAGGGCCCGTCGGCGGGGTAGTTCAGCAGGTCGCCGTGGAACCGCTCCAGCGACCTCTGGAGCCCGTCCTGGAAGGCCTCCTCGCCGTGGTCCGGCCGACGGAACCACCGCCTCGGCATTCGCATACGTCCCACGGTATCCGGCCGTCGCGCGCCCTCCCGCCGCCGGGGCACGTCCCGGCGGGCTGCGGCTACTTCAGCTTCCCCAGCGCCGTCCCCACCCGCTGGACGGCGTCCACGGACGGGGGCGGGATCAGGCGGTCAGCGGCTTGACCCAGCGGCTCCACTGCGGTTCGGGACGGTAACCGGCGGCCGCCCAGGTGCGGTGGCCGAGGGCGTTGTCGTCCAGCACCATGGCGTCCGCGCGTCGGCCGCCGAGCGCGGCGAAGCGCTCCTCGGCGGCGGCGAGCAGGGCGGCGCCGATGCCCCGGCGGCGGTGGTCGGGGTCGACGGCGAGCCGGTAGAGGTGACAGCGCCAGCCGTCCCAGCCGGCGATCACGGTGCCGAGGACGGCGGCCGGGTCGCCCGCCGGGGTGGCGACGATCAGGCACTCCGGATCCCGGGCGAGCAGCGCGGCCACGCCCGGGGCGTCGTCCGTGATGCTGGCGCCCTTCGCCGCCCGGGCCCAGAGGGCGAGCAGGGCGGGAATCTCGTCGGGGGTGGCGGTGCGCAGGGCGATCCCGTCGGGGGCAGCGGTGCGCGGGGCGATCTCTTCGGTCATGGCGGCCTGTCTAGCAGGCGGTTCCGCCCGACGGCCGGGAATTCCGCAGCCTGGACGGACGGGCCGTCAGCCCAGCCGCCACACCGTGGTGGTCTTGACGGCGGTGTCCTCCAGGTCGGCGACGACCGGCACCTGGTAGGCGGCGAGCGCGGTGAACCGCTCCCGGGGCAGGTAGGCCCGGCCGGGGTCGCCGACGATGACGGTGGCACCGCGCGCGGCGGCCCGTTCCAGGAAGGGCAGGAAGCGGGCGGCCATGGCCCGTTCGTAGAAGACGTCGCCGGCGAGCACCACGTCGGCCGGGGCGCCGTCGCCGTCCACCAGGTCCACCAGCGCGGCCTCCACGCGCACGCCGTTGGCCTCGGCATTGAGGCCGATGGCGGCCACCGCGTAGGCGTCGATCTCGGCGGCACGCACGGACGCAGCGCCGCTCAGCGCGGCCGCGACGCTGACCACCCCGCCCCCGGCGGCCACGTCGAGCACCGCCCGCCCGGCCACCAGCTCGGGGTGGTCCAGCACGTGGCGGGCGACGGCCACCCCGCCCGCCCAGGCGAACGCCCAGAACGGCGGCGGCAGTCCGACCTCCCCCCGCGCCCGCTCGGTGGTCTCCCACAGGGTGATCGCGTCCTCGGCCATGTGCAGGCCGACCTCGGGGACGAACGGGACGGGCTTCAGCTCAGTCTCGCGCCGGATGAAGGCGAGGTCGGCCTCCGACGGATCGGCCTCCGACTGGTGGGTCTCCGACTGGTGGGTCTCCGGCTGATCGGTCTCCGGCTTGAGAGTGCGCAGCTCACTCGGCATCTCCGCAGCATAGGGCCCGCACGGGGGTGCTCACGCCCGCCGCAGCTACTGGAGGCCGGCCGCGGAACAGGCGGCGGCGTAGTCCGGCGTGCAGATCTGGGCGACGGTGAAGAGGCCGTCGGCGACCACGGTGGCCTTGATGTTGTCCTTGGTGAGCGCGACCGGGGCGATCAGGCCGGCCGGCACCTTGTCGCTGCTGCCGCTGGTCACCGTGGTCGGCACGAGGGCACCGCCGATTTCCTGGCCGTAGGCCAGGTCGACGGCCAGTTGCGCGGCCACGTCGGCCTCCGACTTGAAGGGCTTGTAGACCGACATGGCCTGGGCGCCCGCCAGGATCCTTTGCACGCCGTCGAGTTGGAAGTCCTGGCCGGTCAGCGGGACACTCCGGCCCGACACCTCGGAACCGGACGCGCTGGAGTCGACCGCGCTGGGTGCGGCAGCGTTCGGATCAGCCGTGTTGGGGTCGGCCGCGTTCGGGTCAGCCGTGTTGGGGTCGGCCGCGTTGGGATCGGTGGGCGAGCCGTTGGTCGTGATCGTCTCGCCGCCGTCCGCCGTGCCGTCCACCGCCGCCGCGGCCTGGCCCCGCAGTTCGACGACCTTGCGGTTGTCGAAGGACACGTAGGCGTCGACCGGCCCCTGGGCGAGGCGGTCGTAGGCGACCACCTTGACGCCCGCGTCGTGCGCCTTCTGGATCGACGCCTGGATCGACTTGGCGTCCACCGCGTCCAGGATCAGCACCTTGGCGCCCTTCTTCACGGCGGCGTCGATCTGGGTCTGCTGGACGGCGGCGTCCTGGCCGGCGTCGTAGTAGTCGATCTGCGCGTCCGGCGCCAGCTCCTTGATCTTCTTCTCGATCAGCGGCCGGTCGAACTGCTCGTAGCGGGTCGTCGTGGCCTCCGGCAGCAGCAGGGCTATCCGCCCGGCTCCCCTCCCGGCCGCGGCCGGGAGGGGAGCCGGGCCGCCGCCGGAGCCGCCGCTGGACGACTGCGTCGCGCTGTCGCAGGACGCCGCGCCCAGGCCGAGGGAAATCGCTGCGGTCACCGCGAGGACGCGGCGCAGCCCGATGCTCATGAGGATGCCTTTCCGATTGGTTGGGTCCACCCCTCTTTCGTTCGAGTCTGGGAACCTTCGGCCGCGACCACGATCCCGGTGCGCCGAATGGGTCTCAAGCTTCCGTCGGCGGGTGTCCGTCAAAAGGCGTCCGCGAGGCGGAGGCTGGCGGGACAGCAGGCAGCGGCCGGGGGCCGGCGGGACGGCGATAGACGCCGGAGGCGTAGGGCATCCCCCCGGACAGCCCTACGCCTCCGGCAGGCCCCAGGGCTGCGGGCCCCCGTCGGCCTCACCCCCGTTCGTCGACCACCCGCCGGATCTTCCCGACCGAGCGCTCCAGCGCGTACGGCTCCACCACCTCGACCGCGACCGTGACGCCCACCCCGTCCTTCACCCCCCGGACGATCGCCTCCCGCGCCGCAGCCCGCTGCTCGGCCGGGGCGTCCGGCCGCGCCTCGACCCGGACGGTCATGCGGTCCAGCCGTCCCTGCCGGGTGAGCCGCAGCTGGAAGTGCGGCGCGACGCCCGGGGTCCGCAGCAGGACCTCCTCGATCTGGGTCGGGAAGACGTTCACCCCGCGCAGGATGATCATGTCGTCGCTGCGGCCGGTGACCTTCTCCATCCGTCGGAAGGCCGGCCGCGCGGTGCCGGGCAGCAGCCGGCTGAGGTCGCGGGTGCGGTAGCGGATGACCGGCAGCGCCTCCTTGGTGAGCGAGGTGAAGACCAGTTCGCCGCTCGCACCGTCGGGCAGCACCTGGTCGGTGAACGGGTCCACGATCTCCGGGTAGAAGTGGTCCTCCCAGATGTGCAGCCCGTCCTTGGTCTCCACGCACTCCTGCGCGACGCCGGGGCCGACCACCTCGGAGAGGCCGTAGATGTCGACGGCGTGCAGGTCGAGCCGGTCCTCGATCTCGCGCCGCATCTCCTCCGTCCACGGCTCGGCACCGAAGATGCCGATGCGCAGCGAGGTGCTGCGCGGGTCGACGCCCTGCTTCTCGAACTCGTCGAGCAGGGTGAGCAGGTAGGAGGGGGTGACCATGATGATCTCGGGACGGAAGTCCTGGATCAGCTGCACCTGCCGGGCAGTCATGCCGCCGGAGGCCGGGATGACGGTGCAACCGGCCCGCTCGGCGCCGTAGTGCGCGCCCAGGCCGCCGGTGAACAGCCCGTAGCCGTACGCGATGTGCACCTTGTGCCCGGGCCTGCCGCCGGCCGCGCGGATCGACCGGGCGACCACGTCGGCCCACATCGAGAGGTCGTGCTCGGTGTAGCCGACGACGGTCGGGCGCCCGGTGGTGCCGCTGGAGGCGTGGAGCCGGCGGACCCGCTCCATCGGGACGGCGAACATGCCGAACGGGTAGCCCTCGCGCAGGTCGGCCTTGGTGGTGAAGGGGAAGCGGGCGAGGTCGGCCAGGGTGCGACAGTCCTCGGGGCCGACGCCGGCCGCGTCGAACTTGCGGCGGTACAGCTCGACGTTGTCGTACGCGTGGCGCAGGGTGGCCCGGAGACGGGTGAGCTGGTGGGCGCGCAGCTCGTCAACGCCCATCCGCTCGCCGGCGTCCAGCAGCGCGGGCGGGATCGGCTCACCCAGGCGCCGGGCGGGCACTTCGCCGCAGGCGGGCGCTTCACCGTAAACGGGCGCTTCGCCGTAGGCGGGCTCATCGCCGTACGGGCGCGGGGCGGGTGCGCTGCCGGTCATCGTCGCTCCTCCGCAGGTCGGCCAGGACGGGCGCACCGACCGATCGTTCGGTCAGGACGACCCCCACGCCAAGTAACCCAGCGCCCGCACCGACTGTCAAGGGGTCGCACACCGGATCCGGAATGTGAAGTTCCGACCACTTCGGGTGGAGATCGGACCCCCACCTTGGCTGTCCGATATGAAAATCATTACAGAAGTTTGACCCGTGCACGGCATCACCCGGCCCGACCGCGTGGTTCAGTAGTGCGGCTTCTCCCCCGCACCCCGGAGTGATCACCGTGCCCACGACTCCAGCCCTGGTCAGCGCGCTGCGCGAACTCGGCGACCGACCCGCCGTCGTCGCCGACGGGCGCGCGATCAGCGGCATCGGCCTGCTGCTCGGCGTCTCCCCGCCGGGCGGCCTGCCCCGGGCCCTCGCCCAGCGCGTCGCCGCCCACGCCGCGCTGCCGCCCTCCGCCGCCCGCACCGCCGAACAGCGGCTGCGGCACTGGGCGGGCGTCCTCGGCCCGCCGCCCATCCGGCACACCGTGCTCCACCCCGCCACCGACCTCGCCGTCGAACTGGCCCTCGCCACCCTGCTCGCCGGCGGGACCGTCCACTGCGGCGACCCCCGGCAGGACCCCGAGCGGCAGCTCGTCGACCTCGCCGCCAGCGCCACCACCCACCTCAGCCTGCCCTCCACCCTGCTGTGGCGACTCAGCCGCCGCCCCGACCTGGCCGACCACGACCTCGGCGCCCTGCGGCTCGTCCTGCACGTCGGCCCCGAACCCCGACAGGACGACGTGTACGCCGCCGTCGACGCGCTCGGCGCCGTCCTCGCCCACGTCCGCGCCCCGCACAGCCACGCCGAAGCCGCCGACCGGCGACTGCGTACCGCCGCCGACGCCGCCGACGCCATCGCCTGGAAGCACGCCATAGGCGTCACCGCCGAACAGGTCCAGGCCTTCGGGACCCACCTCGACCACGCCGTACTGTCCGCGCTGCTGCTGACCCTCCAGCAGAGCGGCGTCCTCACCGACCCCGGGCGCGGACACACCGAGGCCGAGATCCTCGCCGCCGCCCTCGTCACCCCCGCCCAGCGGCCCCGGGTCGGCCGCTGGCTCGACGCCCTCACCCGGCACGGCCTGATCACCCGGCACGGCGACGTCCACTACGGCCGACCCGAGCTCACCGCGGCCGAGGTCCGGGAGGCCTGGCGGCCCGCCGTCGAGGCCTGGAACGACGGACTCGGCCCGGTCTCCGCCCTGGACCGGATCCGGCGCGGCGCACTACGGCTGCCCCGGCTGATCACCGGCGAGGAGGCCCCCCGCCCGGCCGCCGCCCCGATCCGCTGGACGGCCGCTCGCGGCTACCTCGGCGCCGCCCTCGGCGCGCTGGTCCGCGGCATCGCCGAGACCCACGACGGGCCGCAGCCGCTGCGCATCCTCGAACTCGGCCAGGACGACGCCGACTCCACCGTCACCCGGGCCCTCGCCACCCGGCCCCGCCCCGGCGCCGACCACCACCAGCTGCCCGACGGCGGCCGATACGACCTCGTCGTCGCCACCGTGACCGGCCACCCGGACACCGTCGTCCCGGAGGTGGTCGACCAGCTCGCGCCCGGTGGGCAGCTGCTGCTGCTCGCGCCCACCGGCGAACAGCTCGACCTGCTGATCACGGGGGACGCCGAGGCCCGCACCGACTCCCCGGCCTTCCCCGCCTCCCCTGTCCACCCTGCCGCTCCCGTCCACCCTGCCGCTCCCACCTTCCCGGTGTCCGCCGCTGCCCCCGGCTTCCCCGCCTTCCCGGCGCTCCCCGCCGAGCGCTGGCGGGCCGCCCTCACCTCCGCCGGCTGCCCGACCGTCCTCGCGCTGCCCGAGGACGGGCACCCGATGGGACTGCTCGGGCAGCGGCTGTTCGCGGCGCGGATGCCCTGAGCCGCCGCTACCATCGGGCCGTGCCCGACTCCCCCGTGGCGGCCGGCTCCGTGCTCAGCGCCCTGTCGGCCGGCTCCCGGCTGAGCCTCGGCTCGCTGTTCTCCGCCCGTTCCCGCTGGTCGGTACGGTCCCGGCGGCCCGGCGGCGGGCGGCCCGTGGCCGGGCCGTGAAGCCCGGGTCGTGCACCACCACCCGATGCGTACCATTTCGATACCGAAGCCTGGATGAGCTGCAGGGATTCTCGCCCAGCGGGCCCACCCCCGGGTAGGCTCCGCTTGTCCTCCGGCCCTGGCGCAGGCGGCCCCGCGCCGCCGTGCCGCGTTCCGGGGGTGGCACACCCCCGCGGGCCATTCGGTGGGCACCGCGCACTCGACACCGCGCGCCAGGGCAGTCGCGCGAACGGCGAAGGGCATCGCATTGGCGGATCGGCTCACCGGAGGAGACTCCTCGCTGCTGCGGCGGATCAACGCGGCGGTCACGCTTCGGGCGCTGCGGACCGGCCACTCCGTGACCCTCACCCAGCTCGTCGGCGAGACCGGGCTCTCCCGCCCGACCGTCGAGGGCGTCATCGAGGGTCTGGTCGAAACCGGGCTGGTCGCCGAGGTCGACCAGCCCAAGGAGGACGGCCAGCCCGGCACCGGCCGGCGCGGCCGACCGGCCCGCTGGTTCCGCTTCCGCGCCGAGGCCGGACACATCCTCGGCATCGAGGTCGGCGTGCACGACATCCACGTCATCCTCGCCGACCTCACCGGCGAGGTGGTGGGCAGTCACTTCAAGCCGGTCGACGAGACCCTGGACGCCGAGGACCGGCTCGCCGCCGTCCGCACCGCCGTCGCCGAGGTCCTGCGCAAGGCCGGCATCTCCCGCGACAACCTCTGGGCCGTCGGCATCGGCACCCCCGGCATCGTCGACCGCGACGGCACCATCCAACTCGGCACCGCTATGCCCGGCTGGACCGGCCTCGACCTCGGCGCCCGGCTGCGGCGCTCCTTCCGCTGCCCCGTCCTGATCGAGAACGACGCCAACCTCGCCGCCATCGCCGAACACTGGCAGGGCGCGGCGGTCGGCGCCGGTGACGTCGTCTTCGTCATGGCAGGCCTCAGCCCCGGCGCAGGCTCCCTCATCAACGGCAGGCTGCACCGCGGCTACGGCGGGGCGGCCGGCGAGATCGGCGCCCTCCACCTGCTCGGCCAGGAGGTCACCCCCGAGCGGCTCCTCTCCACCACCGGCAAGCCGCTCAACCCGCTCGACGAGGCCGCCGTCGCCCGCGTCCTGCGGCTCGCACGGGAGGGCGACGAGGTCGCGAAGGTCGCCATGGACCGCTTCCTCACCCGCCTGGTCCAGGGCGTTGCCGCGCTCGTCCTCGCCATCGACCCACAGCTCGTCGTGATCGGCGGCTGGGCGGCCGGCCTCGACGGCGTCCTGGAGCCGCTGCGCGAGCGCCTCGCCCAGTTCACCCTCCGCGCGCCCGAGGTGGCGCTCGCCGCGCTCGGCTCCGAGGTCGTGGCGATGGGCGCGCTCCGCGTCGCCCTCGACCACGTCGAGGACCAGCTGTTCGCCGTCGACCCGCCGACCACCGGCAACGGCCGCGCCTGACGGCCCCGGACCGCCCCGCCCTGGGTTGAACCCGGGGCGGCGGTCCGGACTCAGCTCCGCCCGGGCAGCGGTCCGGACCCAGCTCCGCCCGGACCACTCCGCCCACACAACTCAACCCACACAACGGCCGAGGCCCGGACGCCAGTTGGGCGTTCGGGCCTCGGTCTGAGGGTGTCGGAAAAGTGGTTCAGGAGGCGGTGCGGACCTCGGCCGCAGCCCCGACCGGGGTGACCTCGACCAGCCCGGTCGAGCCGAAGGTCAGCTTGCAGGTGTCGGCCCGGTAGGTGGCGACGGCGAGCGCCACCAGGCGGCCGGCCGACGCGTACTGGGTGGTCATCACCAGCACCGGCGAACCGGGCGGGCGCTCCAGCAGGGCGGCCTCGTCGGCCTCGGCGACACCCAGCTCGACCGCGCGGGACTCGCCGTCCACCTCCAGCCGCTCCAGCTGGCGCAGCACCGAGCGGGCCCGGTCGCTCTCTGCCCGGAAGCCGGGCAGGTGCGGCAGCGCGGCGGCCGGCACGTGCAGCGACTCGGTGGCCACCGCCCGGCCCTCCACCAGGCGAACCCGGCGAACGGTGTGCACGGTGGCGCCCTCGGCGATGCCGAGGCCCTTGGCCAGCTGCGCCGGGGCGGGGGCGGTGGTGCAGTCGACCGTCCGCCAGGCGTGGCTGCGGCCGACGCCGGGCCAGCCCTCCTCCTGCCGGTTGACCGGGACGCCGACCCGCGGGGCGGCGATCAGGGTGCCGATCCCCCGGCGACGCACCAGGCGACCCTCCAGCTCCAGCTGGTCGAGGGCCTGCCGCAGGGTCGCCCGGGCGACTCCGAAGCGGGCGGAGAGCTCGCGCTCGTTGGGCAGGACCTGGCCGGTGGAGAACTCCGAGTCGATGGCCCGCAGCAGCACCGTACGCAGGTGCCAGTACTTCGGTTCCGGCACCGCCGAAAGCTGTCCAGTCGTCCCCACCGTGTCCTCCACCCTGCTTCGTCCACCCTGCGGTAAGGAGGGCGGATCCCGGGCCCGCTGTCCGCGGATGCGGCAGGTGGGAGAGCGGGCTTTTATCCGTCCTTCTTTATTAAAGGTCTTTGCAGTAAGCGACCCTAGGGGCATCGTCCGGAGATGGTCAAGACCAATGGCGCGGCTTGGTGCGACTGTCGCACACATTCATGCCGCGTTCACGTCATCCCGCGGCGGCGCGCGTCACGCTTCGGCGCAGGCCCCGGCACTCGGTAGGCTGCCCGGGTGATCGTGGTGACGAGTGTGAACGTGAACGGAATCCGGGCGGCGGCCAAGAAGGGCTTCGTCGAGTGGCTGGCCGGCACCGAGGCGGACGTGGTCTGCCTCCAGGAGGTGCGCTCCGAGCCGGAGCAACTGCCCGTCGAACTGCGCGACCTCGACGGCTGGCACGCGGTCTGGGCCCCCTCCGTCGCCAAGGGCCGGGCCGGCGTCGCCGTCCTGTCCCGCCAGGAGCCGCAGCGGACCGTCATCGGATTCGGGTCCGAGGAGTTCGACAACACGGGCAGGTACGTCGAGATCGACCTGCCGGGGCTGACCGTCGCCAGCCTCTACCTCCCCTCCGGCGAGGTCGGCACCGAACGCCAGGACGAGAAGGAACGCTTCATGGCGGAATTCCTCGTCCACCTCACCGCCCTCCGCACCCGCGCCGCCGCCGACGGCCGCGAGGTCGTCGTCTGCGGCGACTGGAACATCGCCCACCGCCCCGAAGACCTCAAGAACTGGAAGGCCAACCAGAAGTCCGCCGGCTTCCTCCCCGAAGAACGCGCCTGGCTCTCCCGCGTCTACGACGAAGCCGGCTACGTCGACGTCGTCCGCACCCTCCACCCCGACCGCACCGGCCCCTACTCCTGGTGGTCCTACCGCGGCCGCGCCTTCGACAACGACTCCGGCTGGCGCATCGACCTCCAGGTCGCCACCCCGGGCCTCGCCGCCCGCGCCACCGACGCCCGCGTCGAACGCGCCGCCACCCACACCGAGCGCTGGTCCGACCACGCGCCCGTCACCGCGGCCTACGACCTGGGCGACAACTGACCCACAGGCAGCCACAGTTGAGCAGAGCCCAGGGGCGGCCTCGACCGACGGCGCCTCCCCGGGTTCAGGGCCGCTCGGATCACCTGACGAGGCCTGCCAGCTCGCCCGGGCCGGTTTGACAAGTCAGTTCGTTTCACCGCTTCTCGACGATGGCAGCTTCAGACCGCCCGTCGTCCGACAAATCTCCCGCGCTCCGGACGGCGCCGCCGAACGGTCTACCCGGGTGCATCCGCCTGTCCGGGGTCGTCGCGGGGCCAGGTGCCGCGGGCGTGAATGGTGGCAGGCGGGGAGTTCGGCGGCGAGGACACCGACGTGGGGCGCGCGGTCGCCGATGACGTAAAAGCGGCGTTTGACGCGGCTGGCGGCGACGTCGAGGAGGTCGGTGGTCCAGGCGCTGAGGCTGCGGCAGGTTCCGCGGGCTTCGCGGCCGAGGGCGCGGAAGGGGCGATGACGCGCAGGCGTTCGGGGGTGGCGCCGTGGCAGTCGAGTTGCCGAAGGGCGGACGGCGTCGGCGTCCTCGTCGTCTCCACGCTCGGGGCGTCCCACAGGGCGGATTCGTAGCGCAGGTCGGAGATCAGCTCGTCCAGTCCCCTGTGGGGCAGGCCGGCGGCGCGTTCGACCGCGATGTGCAGGACCAGGGACAGGGACAGGGACAGTTTGGCCCAGACCCGGGCGAGTTCGGCGAGCTGGGCGGGGTCGCCCTACGGCCGGTGACCCGCGGTGACGGTGCGCAGCAGGGCGACGGCTTCAGGCTCCGGCAAGGTGCCGGGGATGAGGCGGCGGGCGCCGTCGCACACGGCGAGGCCGGAGAGCCGGCTGCGGCTGACAACGACTATCCGGCTGCTGGCGCTGCCGGGTAGCAGGGGGCGAACCTGGCTGACCGTGGCGACGTTGTCGAGGACGACCAGGACACGGAGTTCGGCGAGCAGGGAGCGGCAGAGGGCGGCGGCTGCGTCAAGGTCCTGTGGGGGGGGGACTGGGTGCGGCCCCCGAGGGAGGTGAGGAGGCGGTGGCGGCCCGGACAGATCCTTTCACCACGCCTGGCGCACAGCCGGCCCACCTGCCGAAGGCGCCAGCCGCAACAACCACTTCCGAAACCGCCACGGGAAGCACGAACTGTTCCCGATCGGACCCACGCCAACCCTGGTTCCGCGCACCTCACGTCACCTCCTCCACGGCCTCGCGCACCCGCTGCGCCCGGATCCCACTCGGCCCAGCAGGCGCAGTCCACACCTCCCAGCGCTTACGAAACTGGGCGGTCCGCGGGCCCGGCGGCAGCGAACCGTACGTATAGGGCGATCGGCCCCGCACGTCACCGACACGTGGGATGATTCGCAAGCCCTTTGACACCTCAACACCTCGCCAGCGACGTTGAGACGTCCCCACAACAACGCGCCAAGCCACGCAAAGAAATGGCAAAGCCGCCACAACGTCCCAGGTCGCGAAGGGTTCTCCCCGCACCCGCGGGGGTCAGCCCTTGCCCTTCTCCCGCTCCCCCCATGCCTGCAGGTTCTCCCCGCACCCGCGGGGGTCAGCCGTATCTCGGACTTCTTCCCGGCGCCGAAGCGGGGTTCTCCCCGCACCCGCGGGGGTCAGCCGGCGTCGGCCGGGAAGATGAGGGTAGGACCCTCGTTCTCCCCGCACCCGCGGGGGTCAGCCGTACTCCCACGAGGCATTGCGGATGGCGTCGAGGTTCTCCCCGCACCCGCGGGGGTCAGCCGGGCCACCTCCGGCGGACGGGTCCCGACCCTGCGTTCTCCCCGCACCCGCGGGGGTCAGCCGCTCATATAGGCCCGGTAAACGCCAGCCTCAGGGTTCTCCCCGCACCCGCGGGGGTCAGCCGGTGCCCGGTGGTTCGGATGTTCTTGGTGATCCGTTCTCCCCGCACCCGCGGGGGTCAGCCGCCCTTGCCGCGTGAACACCCTTGATCCATAGGGTTCTCCCCGCACCCGCGGGGGTCAGCCGGCCGTACGCCCGGGACTACAAGGACCGTCCGAGTTCTCCCCGCACCCGCGGGGGTCAGCCGGCGCCCAAGAGCGACCCGCCGCCGAACCCGCCGTTCTCCCCGCACCCGCGGGGGTCAGCCGTCGGGCAGCGTCGGGCGCAGCCCGTTCTACGAGTTCTCCCCGCACCCGCGGGGGTCAGCCGGGGTGACGGGCTGGGCGTGCGGGTCTTCGGGCGTTCTCCCCGCACCCGCGGGGGTCAGCCGTCGAGATCGCAGCCGGTGCCGCAGTCGGGGCAGTTCTCCCCGCACCCGCGGGGGTCAGCCGGCCGCCATCGCGGTGCCGAAGGCCTTGCCGGAGTTCTCCCCGCACCCGCGGGGGTCAGCCGAATCTCGGCGGGAACGCCCGCGAGACGGCCGGGTTCTCCCCGCACCCGCGGGGGTCAGCCGGCGACGACCCCCGCGGCGTCTAGCGCTCGGGCGTTCTCCCCGCACCCGCGGGGGTCAGCCGAGGTCCAACTGCATGACCTCGCCTGTTGCCCGGTTCTCCCCGCACCCGCGGGGGTCAGCCGTTGTGGGCGTTGCGCATCACGTCGCTGACCTTGTTCTCCCCGCACCCGCGGGGGTCAGCCGGTGCTCGACTGGCACCTGTCCCGGTACGCGGCGTTCTCCCCGCACCCGCGGGGGTCAGCCGACGCTCGGCCCGGTGGGGATCGGCTCACGGGCGTTCGCCCCGCACCCGCGGGGGTCAGCCGCCCCGTGCGCGGCCAGGACCGGACCACCAACGGTTCTCCCCACACCCGCGGGGGTCAGCCGTGGTCGTACTCGGACCGGGGCCGGTTAGTCATGTTCTCCCCGCACCTGCGGGGGTCAGCCGTCCCCGGCGAGGTCCCGCGGGGCCCGCGGCAGGTTCTCCCCGCACCCGCGAGGGTCAGCCGTCGTCGATCTCGTTCTTGAGGTGGGTGATCTCGTTCTCCCCGCACCTGCGGGGGTCAGCCGCAGAGCCAGCCGGCGACGTTGGCACGGGCCGCGTTCTCCCCGCACCCGCGGGGGTCAGCCGGTCGCCGACGCCCTCGGGTCCTGCGACTTCGTGTTCTCCCCGCACCCGCGGGGGTCAGCCGACGCAGTTGGGGCGGGGGCACCGGTTGAAGCTGTTCTCCCCACACCCGCGGGGGTCAGCCGGATCCGGCGCGCGCGGGTCAAGAGCGGCATGAGTTCTCCCCGCACCCGCGGGGGTCAGCGGTCATCGGGATCGCTCGGAGCGATGTGGACGCCCGTACCGAGGCAACGACCGTCATAGCTATCGAGCCGCCACCGAGAGCGGTGATGAATCTCGCCACCACAGCCGATACTGAGGATAGGAGAACTCAACCCATACGGGAGGGTCTGACTGCTACTGCCGGTGCTGGAGCCCTTCGCCCACGGGCTTGATGTGGCGTGGAAGTTCAGCTTCAGTTCCAGAGGTTGGACGTTCCCTTCGGAGGCTGTGGGCCACATCTGTCTCATGCTCTGGGCTGGCGACAGGATGCCTCGGTGGAGCACAGGGCCCTCTCGTGAAAACTCCCTGGACTTGACTAACAATCAAAACTTGCCTGTTAACAGGGCGTTGGCGTCCCACGGTCGTCTCGGCGCGGCCTGAAAGCGGCGCGAACCGCCCCTCCGGGAGGACAGGGAGGCGGTGATGAACACCAGTTCCTCCCGCGAGTCCGCGTCCGCCTGCGTGACGCGGACGGGCGCGGTGCCGAATCCTTGGGGCTCTCTGTCCCCAACCGCTCGGAGCAGGTGAGTGCAGGCCTCCGCGCCCCTCGCTCAGAGACTGGCACAGCCGTGTGTCGTTCGAGGCGGCCAACCTGCCGGCCGAACTGCAGGAGGCACCCGCCGGAGGCGGGCAGGGCGAAGCGGGCGACCGCGCAATCGCGCCGGGACTCGCCGTCGCGTGTGGCGTTCTCCGGTTCCTCGTGGCTGCGGGTGGGCTCGGTCCGGTTCAGGTGTCAGTGGGCAGCCTCAGGTAGCCGATGCCCGCGCTGGTGATCCACTCGGCGGTGGCGCCGTCGAGCTCCCACGGCGCCCTCAGGAGCGTCGCACGCAGGGCGCTGCGGTCCTGGAGGGCGGGCGGTTCTGGTGGCAGTCGTTCGCGGTACTCGACGTTGGGGCCCCAGTGGTGGTCTCCGGGCCGGTCGAGAACAGCGGTGAACTGGTCGACTCGTGCGGGCCAGGACGGGTGGCCCCACCACTGCGGGCACGCCAGTGCACCGTGGCCGGCCGTGTACAGCAGTCCGAAACGGACGCCCTTGTCCTCGATCTGCGCGACGAAGCCGCGCAGGCTTTGGTCGGCGTGCTCGATGTAGTCGTCGAGGTCGGCGTCGGTCTTGACGAGATCGCCCAGCGTCGTACCGGTCGCCAGCTTGCGTGCGGGGTTCGTCAGCCAACGGTGGAGCCGGAAGGCGAGCGCGTCGGCGTCCTCGATCGTGAGTGCGGCCAGCCCTTCACCGGTGCCGGACCTGACGCCGTGTTCCCTGGCCCATCCGCGGAGCCGCTGCCGCACCCCGTGGGTGGTGTGGCTGTTGATCCGCATCATGTCACCGTCGGACAGGCGCCCTTCGGCATGCCAGTTCTCGACGCAGCCGTTGCGCCAGGCACCGTTGGTGAGGCCGATCGCCAGGAGGTCCAGCAGGACGGCCAGGTCGGCGGGATCGGCTCCCGCCTTCGACCGCAGCATCTCCTCGAAGACCTCTTCGGTCATCATGGCCCGGGCCTCGTCGACACGGCGTTGGACCTCGACACGGCGTTGGACGTCGCCGGGGTGCTGCTTGCGTCGGTCATCGACTTCCTTTCGGCGTGATCGGTACTCTGCTCACTGATACCAGACAGTGCAGAACAGCTGGGTGCCGCCTGTTGTCACAGGCTGTTGTGTGCCGCCATGTGCCAGCCGTCCTTCCATGCGCTCGTGCCGTCGGGGCTGGCCGCGGCCCCGCCCACCACCTCCGTGCCAGTGCCCACCACGGGCCGAAGCAGTTCACCCGGGGCAGAACCGGGCACGACGTTGTCCGGGGAGGACCCGACGGCCGGCCCTCACTGCCCGAACTGCGACGTTCCTACGGCCTTGCCTCTTCCTGACCGTCCGTGAGCTGTGGGCGGACCATCGCGACCAGCGTCATGCCGTCGAAGTCGACGGGCTTCCTCCGTTGCTCGCCGGCTGTTCGCAGCTCGAAGCCCTGCTCGTTGGCGGCGGGGTGGACCAGGACGGCAACGCCGGTTCCGATGCATCCGCTGACGGCCTGCCACAGTTCCTCGCGTACCTTCGCAGAGATGGTGCCGACGTAGAGCTGGGGTGTGACCTCAAGGAGCCAGCGGGTGAGAGCGCCTCGTACGTGGTCGGGGACGGCAGTGGCGGACAGGACGGTCATGGTCGCCATGGCCACTCCTCGGCGAAGCGCGAGCGGAGAGTACGGAAGCGCTTCACGGCAGTTCCTCTCCCGCGTAGTTGACCCCGCCCGGGATGGGGCCGGAGACCGGGTCCCACAGGTCGACGAGTTGTTCCTCCGGGTCCGGGACGGTGATGTCCTGGTCCGGAGCGAGCAGGCGCTGGATGTCGGTGACGATGCGCGGCAGGAGGCGGAACAGGCGCAGGCCGTCGCGGAAGCCGCGGCGGGCGTCGGCTTCCGGTTGTGGGGAGGCGTGGAGGGAGAAGGCGAGCGGGATGGTGAGTTCGGCCTTGTAGAGGTCGGCGACGTCGTAGACGAAGGCCTGCTGGTTGCCGCTGTGGACGAAGCCGAGGGCCGGTGAGCAGCCGAGGGCGAGGATGGCCGCGTGGACGATGCCGTAGAGGCAGGTGTTGGCGGAGGAGAGGGCGAGGTTGACGGGGTCCTGGGTGTCCCAGGAGTCCGGGTCGTAGTTGCGGCGGAAGCGGCCGATGCGGTGTTGCTGGGCGAGGAGGCGGTAGTGGGCCTTGATGCGTTGGCCTTCGAGGCCTCGGAGCTTGTTGAGGTTGCTGCCGGCCGGGACGGTGCCGCGGCCGAAGCGTTGCTCGTACATGGCGGTGGCGACGGCGAGGCGGGTGCTGTCGTCGGCCCAGGTGCGGGCCTGGCGTTCGAGCCAGGTGGTGGTGAGCGAGTCGGGGAGAGTGGCGGCGTAGCAGCGGACGCCGCCGGATCCGGCGATGACGACGGTGGTGCCGTGGCGGGCGAGGGTGGCGAGGGCCCGGGCGGTGATGGAGGTGCCGGGACCGAGGAGGACACAGCTGAGGGCGGCGGTCGGGAGGTAGACGGTTTCGGTGCCGCGGTGGGGGCTGGTGACTTCGGCGCAGACTCCGGTGTCGTCCTGGACGATGCGGACGATGTCGAGGTAGAGGAAGGAGAGGGAGTCGGCGACCCGGGGCAGCATGGCGACGGTGGGGGCGGCCAGCTTGCGGCGCGCGGCGCCGGGGTCGGGGTCGGGTCGGCGGCCGGTCACTGTGGCCCCCGGTGCGGGGCGATGCTGAGGAGGCCGCAGCCGTAGGCCTTGCCCTTGCCGATGCCGTCGGTGAGGCGGGTGCGCAGGCGGTCGGCGTCGGTGATGACGGCCGTGCCTTCGAACAGGACGCGGTCGTGTTTGACGGGCCGTTGGTCGCTGCGCCGGTCTCCCCGGGCGGCGTCGAGCGGGGTGGAGTGGAGGGTGCCGAGGTTCAGTCCCGACGACTCCGCTTGGCGGGCCCACCAGTCGTCGGCGGCCGCGCCCCGGAGGGGGACGACGGCCTTGAGCTGGTAGAGCTCGCGGGTGGTGCGGCTGGGCTTGCGGATGGGGTTGGCGGCGATGCGGTAGCGGAGGTGCAGGCCGGGCCGGAGAGCGTCCAGGAGTGGTGTGAGGGACTTGGCCGCGGCCTGGCCGTATCCGGTGGGGAGGCGGTTGAGGTCGGGCGCTTGCGCACTCTGCAGGAGGATCTGGTCGCCGACGGGCGTGGACTCGCTGCGGAAGAGGACCCCGAGTCGGCGGCGCGGTTCATCGGCGGCGACGCGATCGGGGAAGAGCGACATCATGCGGTGGTGCAGGTCGACGGCGCCGGCGTTGTCGCGACGGGCCTCGCGGCTGCGCGGGTCGGGGATGATGCGGGTCAGCCACAGGGTCATGCGGGGACGCTTTCGGGACGGATGGTGTGCTGGTCGAGGTAGTCGCCGAGGGCGGTGAGGTAGCCGGCGGCGAGGCCCTTGCAGCGGCTGGCGGGCAGGATGAGGGTGCGCTGGTAGCGGGGGCGGGCGCGGTAGGTCCGCCGCCGGGGGTGGAAGGTGAGCGGGTCGTCGGTGACCTCTCCGGCGGCGGCGCTGCCGTCGTCGTCCCCGGGCTGGGAGTGGTCACCGAGGCGGTCGAGCGGCTGGTCGCCGTGGAAGACGGTGTCGACGGTCTCGGTTTCCGTAGGGACTCGTCGGGCGATCGGCAGGTGGACGAGGTGGTACAGGGGGTCGTCGACGAGACCGAGCAGCAGCGGCCCTTCGGGCGGGCAGGAGCGTCGGCCGAGGTAGGGGGGCCAGTGCGGGTTCCGGAGTGCTTCCGCCCACTCGGCGAGCTGCCCCGGGTCCGCGGTGATGACGGCGGTGAAGGCCGCGTCGGCGAGGTAGTAGCGGTGGGACAGCAGCGTGGCGGTGGCGCCGGAGCGCTTCTTCCCCTCTGCGGTGGTGACGGTCCGCGCCGCAGGCAGCCCGCCACCGACGGTGTGCAGGTCGCGCAGGACGACGCCCGCGCGGTCGGTGCGCACGGTGAGCGAGAGGGTGGCGAGATCGCTGATGTCGTCGCCGCGCTTCCTGCCGAGGGCCGCCGCGAGCAGGCCGATGACGCCGGAACGGGTGGGGAATGGCGCGGTGTCGCGTTCGTTGAACTGGCTGGTCTCGCCCCAGGACTGCAGCGGTGCGGCCAGACGCAGCAGCAATCCGCAGGTGTCGGTGGCCGCGGGGTTCATACGCCGGCCTCGGCGGGGGCGGTGGTGAAGGCGGCGTCAACGGCGGTGTCGATGAGCTGCGGGAAGGAGTCGACGCGGGCGCCCAGGCCGTCGAGGTCCTTGTCCTCAAGGCTGGCCCAGGCGGCGGTGACGGTGCCGCGGTTACCGAGGAGCTTGTTGGCGGCGGTGGCGTAGCGGGCGAGGGCCGCGCGGGAGGCGGGGGCGTAGCCGCCGTTCTCCTGGGAGGGGACGGGCTGTTCGAAGGCCGCGGCGTAGGAGAGGGGGCGGTCGCTGCGGACGGCGATGTGGACCAGGTCGGGGATGGTGTGGGGGGCGGTGGCGGTCTTCTTGGCGCGCGGGAGGGAGAGGATGAAGGCCTCGGCGAATCCGGCTGCGAGTTCGCGGGCGGCGTCGTGGTCGCCGCCGAGGTTGCGTTCGAGGTCTGCGAGGTCGACGGTGGCGTAGCGGTAGAAGACGCCGGCGCTGAACTCGGCGTGGCCCATGTGGGCGCTGCCGGTGGCGTCGCCCCAGGCGGAGGTGACGTCGTCCACTGCGGAGAAGTAGTCGAGTTCGACGTCGGTGCCGTGGGTGGTGAGGGCGTGGGCGACCTGGACGGCGCCGTCGACGCCGGCGTCGTCGACCTCGGCCAGCATACGGCCGAAGAGGTTGATGACGCCGTTGCGGCTGCGCAGGATCGCGTCGATGGCGTCCTTGGGCAGGACGCTCTTGTCGCTGGTCTTCTTGATGTCCTTCGCGTTTTCGAGGTCGGTTCGGTGCTCCTCGGCGAGGTCTGCCAGTTCGGCGACGGCGGTCTCGGGCACGTAGACCATGGCGTTGGTGGTGATGACGGGCGAGTCCTTGGTCTCGAACTTGATGCTGCTGCCGGCGGCGACGTGCTGGCCGGCGCGCTGGGCGAGCTCGGCGAGCCAGCCGCGCTCCTCCTGGAGGAGGCGGGTGACGCGGGCGCCGATGCGGCGGGTGCGCAGGGCCTGCTCGCCGAAGCTGTCCTGGAAGTACTCGCGAACGGCGCGCTTCCAGGACTGGCTGCTGACGCGGGTGCGTTCGGTGCCGCCGTAGCACACGGTTTTGACGGAGTTGTTGTCGTCGCGGTTGAGGTTGGCGAACGGGACGCTCTGGACGACGTGGATGTCGAGGAAGCGGGCGGTGGTGCGGTCGGGGCCGGGCATGCTCTGCTCCTTGGGGTTGGTGTGTGTTGGGGGTGGGGGGTAGGGGGTCCGCCCGGTCAGGCCTCGGGCTCGGGCTCGGGCTCAGCGCTGTCCGGGCCGACGGCATCGGCCTGGTCCGCGTCGTGCTCGCGGGCCCTGCGCTCGCCGTCCGCCTGCAGGGCCCGGTAGTAGTCCTGGAGCCAGGTCCGCTTGATGGCGCCGGACCGGTGCCGCCACTGGCAGAGGTCGACAAGGAGCTGGGCCCAATCGATCTCCACGTCGCAGCCGCGCAGTTGCCGAACGGCTCCGGGCAGGTGGCGGTGCAGTCCGTCGACGCTCTGACGGGTCAGCAGGTTGAGGCGGGTCTCGGCCGAGGACTCCCGCAGGCCGGCTCCGTGGCCTCCCTTGAGGACGCCGTCGGCGAAGGCGTGGCCGAGACTGCGCGACGGGATCCGCTTGGCGGTGGCGGGCTCCGTGCCCTCCGCGCGGCCGACCGGGTCGCCGAGGAGGTCCGGCGCCGCCGCGTCGTTCCTCGGTTCTTCGCTCTTCGGCTCCTCGTTCTTCGGCGCCTCGTTCTTGCCCTCTTCGTTCTTCGGCTCGGCCTTCTTCGGCTCGGCCTTCTTCGACGTCTCGGCCTTCGCGGCGGCGTACTGGTCGCGGCGCTGCGCGGCGATCAGCGACGCGACGGTGTAGAACGCGCGCTGGACGTCGAGGCTGCGCGCCTGCTCGTCGGTGAGCCAGGAGGCCACGTAGCGGTGCATGAACGGCACAGCGTCCAGGTCCTTGCCCACACCGCGGCGCAGGGCCGCGCGGACGCCGGGGTCGTCGTGGCTGCGCTGGTCGATCCGGGCGGTGAAGGTACGTGCCCGTCCCAGCGAGGGAATCAGGACGAGTTCCTTGGGCCAACGGACCTCGTCGTCCGCGGGTTTGGCGGGGCCCGGGATAGCGGCGGTGTTGCTCACGTGTCCTCCGTGCTGGTGCTGCGGCCTCCGGTGCCGATGCCGGTGCCGCCGGTCTTGGCGGGGCGCTTCACCGGCCCGCCGTACAGCTCAAGGCGGGCGGTGGTGCAGGCCTTGGCTCCGCGCACGGTTCCCAAGGCTCCGTAGGTGACGGTGTCGTAGGCCCGCTCGGCGAGGCTGCGGAAGGCCACGGCGGCCCCGTCGAAGTCCCGTTTGTCGAGGCGCTTCCAGAACTCGGCCTCGGCGGTGGGCCAGTAGCGGGCGGCGGCGTCGACGGCCCAGGTGCAGTCGCGGATCCTGGGGGCCTCGGTGAAGTCGGCCCAGGCCTTCTTGACGGCCCGGTCGAGGTGCTTGCCGTACCGCTCCCCCAGCAGACGCAGGCGGCCGATCTCGACGGCGATCGCGGGTTCCCTGTCCTCCGCGAGGCCGAGCACGGGCGGGGTGACGGCGTCGACGAACTGGACGTCTTTGGCCTGGCCGTCCTGTTCGAATCCGAGCGCGCGCACCCTCAGTTCCTCCGAGACTTCCAGCGCGGTGACGAACACTTCGGGACGACGTGGTTTCGTGCTGCCTGCAGGATTCTTGAGCAGCAGTGCGTCCAGATCGCGCCACAGCGCACGGCGGGAGTCAGCAGGGCGCGGGTAGGGGTTGCCCTCCTTGCTGGTCTGCCAGATCAGGTACGGATCGCCCTCGCGGGGGATCTTGAACTGGTTGGCCCAGGTGATGAACGCGTCCTCGACGTACTGGCCGGTGGCGTCGGGCATGAGCAGCAGCGCGTGCTGGGAACGGGCCGTGAGTGCGGAGCACGGACCCTTCAACGGCGGCGGGACGGCCGCAGGATCGGGCAGTTCCTCGCGTTCCCACGGGCACAGGTCGCTGTCACGACGGACGTCACGGCCAGGCCGGGGCAGTCCGGCCAGGAGGGTCTCGAAGAGGGTGTCGCCCTCCGGGTGGTAGGAGAGCGTGCTGCGCAACGGGCCCGCCTTGCTTCCGGCTGCTTTGGTGGCACCGACAGTGCGGCTGGAGCAACGGCCGGAGGGACCGTAGTAGTGCCAGACCAGCAGGTGCAGGACTGCTTGGGCCGGGGTCGGCAGGTCAGGAGCAGTGCTGTTGACGTGCTGGAACCAGGAGTGGTTGTTGCCCGAAGGGCGGGTGGTGATGAGTTTGTCGACGCCGGCGGTGTTCGCGGGGTCGCACTGCTCGGCCAGCCGCGGGTCCTGGAGGAACGGGCGTGCGGAGTCGAACAGGTCGAAGCGGTGGCGGTGGCGTTCGACGAACGTCGCGATCTTCTCCAGGTCGAGGCCCGCCCGGTCGACCAGGTCGGCGCGGCGCTCGGACCAGTCGCCCGGTCCGGCTTCGTCGAGGCCGGACACCCGGGCGGTGATCGCGTACAGGACGCGGTACAACGCGGAGAGGGCCGGCGGGGTCGCGATCGCGATCTGCTCGATCTCGTTTGCGCGCAGCAGGAGTTCGCGCAGGCCGACCGCTGGCGGGTAGGCCTTGTTGTGGTCCGCGTCGCCCTCCTCCCTGTGGGGGATCCAGCGGACGGGGATCCACGCCTCGTCGAAGAGGTTGTAGGCGGGTGGTGCGGATGGCATGCGGCCTCCGGCGAGGCGGGTACGGGTGATCACAGAGTGGGTAGGCTCTGCCGCGGTCCCCGCAGCGAGCGGGGGTGAGCCGTGCGGTGCCTAGGAAACGGCCGCGTTGGCAGTCCTGTCCCCGCACAAGCGGGGGTCACGCTGATCTCGGACGGGCGACAAGCCTGTCCGGGACCGGCACAGCCAACTTAGTGTCAAGTGCGGCGCCTAGGACGTCATTTCTCGGAAATTCCCACGTTCGAGTACACGAGCCGCCTCTCCCCCATCAGGCCCGTCCACCAGTCACCGTCACGGCGCATGCGCAGCAGCGCCAGGCCGGCCAGCAGGGGCCGGTCACTCCAGGCCCTCGGCACGGCGTTATCGCCGGTGCGGCCGGCGAGCCAGCGGCCGGGCAGCGGCACGGTGTGTCGCATGATCAGCGCGATGTCGTCCCGGTTCGCTGCGGCCGTAGGCAGCGGCACGTCATGGTCGGGAGCGAGGCTCCACCCGCCCTCCCGCGCGAAGACGCACACAGCCCGTCCGCTGTCCGCCCCCAGTCGGGTGGTCAGCAGGTCCTCGGTGATGCCGAGGCCGCGGTCGCTGAGCGGGGAGAGGTCGCCGGTCACGTCGTACGGCGGGTCGATGCCAGTCAGCTTCGCGAGCTGCTCCTCTGCGGTGGCCGAGGCGATGCGCTCGGCGTCCATTCGATCGAGCTCCGCCGAGGCGGCCTTTTCCAGATCGGCTCCGAAGTCGTCCGCGTAGACCTCGTCCACGAGTCGTTGAATGTCCTCCGGCACCCTGACCACGCCGCTGGACAGCTTCTGGAGCAGGAGGCTGGTGCGGCGCAACAGGGAGGCGTCGTAAACGGTGCCCCAGGTACGGGGCGCGGCCACGCGGCCCTTGTCGTCGAGCGGTTCCAGCACGATCAGGCGCGGCTCGGTCGGTTTGCCGGTCCACGCGGGGCGGTTGGGGCGCTCGTGGCGCTTGCCGCGGCCGGCCCGCTGGAGGAGCTGCGCGAGCGGGGCGAGGTCCGAGACGATCAGGTCGAAGTCCAGGTCGAGGGACTGCTCGACGATCTGAGTGGCCACCAGGATCGACCCCTCGCGCGGTGCGCCCGCCGCTGCGTCGTTCGCGGGCTTCCCGTAGGCGACCTCGCACTCGGCGGTGATGCGCTGCCGCTCGTGGGCGGGGAAGCGGGAGTGGAGCAGCCTCAGGCCTCCCTCACGCGCGGCGAGTTCGGGCAGGACGGACCGCAGGTAGCGGTAGGTGCGCTGGGCCTCGTCCACGGTGGTGCAGCAGACGAGGACGCAGCCGCCCTCGGTGGTGACGGAAGCCAGGATCTCGCGCAGGGCCGCGCGACGCCCCTGCCGTCCGGGCTTCTGCGCGACGCCCTCTTCCTGAACGTCCCAACGCACCTGGCGGGTCTCCACCTGCAAGGTGCGGGCCCGACTGCTGCCGACCTCGCGCGGTTTGGACACCGATCCGCCGTCCGCGTCCACGAACAGCCACCCCGGGTAGCAGGGCTTCACCGTGGTGGGCTCGGGAAAGCCGGCGCCGCGCCGGTACGCATCGACGAGCGACGAGGCCGCCTTCCCGGCCAGGGTCGCCGACAGCAGCACGACCGGGGCGCCGAACGCCCCGAGCCACTCCAGCAACCGCACCAGCAGACTGTGCATCCACGGGCCGTAGGCGTGCGCCTCGTCCACCACCAACACCTTGTTCGAGAGGCCGAACAACCTCAGGAATCCGTACCGGACCGGGAGCACCCCGGTGAGCGCCTGGTCGATCGTGCCGTTGGCGAGCGGCGCGAGCAGGCCCCGCCGCCCGGTCCGCAGCCACTGCCCGGCCTCGGTGTCCGCGAGCACGGCCGTCCCGTCCGCCGCACCCTCGCCGAGGGCGTAGTCCGGACTCAGCCAAGCCATGCTGTGCAGCAGGGTGAGCGCGCGGTCACCCTCGACGTTCTGCTCCGCGAACCTGCGGACCCGGGTGAACATCGCGTCCGCCGTGGCCATCGTCGGCAATGCGAAGTAGACCCCGGACGCGCCGGAAGCCCTCGCCATCACGGACGCCGCATGCAAGGCGGTCTCGGTCTTACCGTCCCCGGTCGGGGCGGTGACCAACAGCAGCCCGGGCCCCTTCACCACACCGGGCAAGTGCTTCGCGACGTCGGCCTGCAGCGCGTTCGGAGGAAACGGGAACTGCTCGACGAACGGCTTGTCCGGGAACGCCGCACAGCCGAGCCCGGCCTCGCGCACCCACCTCGGCGAGGCCTTCACCGCCACCCGGAAGTGCTCGCCGAACTCGGCGTCGCCGGCCTTCCACCCCTCCCCGGGCATCCGCGGCTCGATCACGTCGACCTGACTGGCCAGCCAGTCCGCCACCACGACGAGCCCCGCGACCACCACCGCCAACTCCCCCGGCAGCACCGACTCCAGCGCCCTGGTGGCTCCGACCGTCCGACGGACCGCGTGCGCATGGGCCAGCCGCTGCTCCAGCCACCCCTCCGCGGTACCGAGGCCGGGCTGGTAGCCGGACGGGGTGGCGATCTCCTTGCGCAGCAGCGCAGCGGCGAAGCAGCCGTGATGCCCGCCGAGCAGCTGAGCGATCTGGTGGGCCGGTGACCGCCTGACCCACTTGCCGAGCGGGTAGCCGCACTGTTCGAAGAACTCGACCAGGCCCCAGTGCGTCGCCGTCTCGTGCCTCAAGTACCCGCTGCGCTCCGCCGCCGGGTTGTCCTCCGCGTACTTCGGGTCCCCCACCAGCTTCGCGAACTCCTCCGCGACCTGCTGCTGGAAGTGCAGCGAGACCTTCCCGATGTCGTGCAACCCAGCCCACAGCGCCACCATCCCCCGGGCCTCGCCGTCCGTGACGCCCATGGCCTCGGCGATCCGATTCCGCACGCGCTCGCTCAGGACGGCGTCCCACAGGGCACCCGCGACGGCGGCGGCGTCCAGGAGATGGCAGATCAGGGGGTACGGGCCGGGCAGGCCTGCACTCTTGCCCCACATCCGGGAGTCCGGAGCGACGGATCCCGGATCACCAAAGGCTGTTCCGTCAGTCATGCCTGAATAGCTATCAGCTACCACTGACAAACCCGACGGCCGCGACATCAGGGCCGACGGAGCATCAGGAGCCAACGGCGACCCTCTCGGCGTATCAGTCGAGGCCGCTGACGCCGGAGCCACGCGCGGGCAAGTCGTGTAACGATTCCGCACCCCCAGTCGGCATCAACTGCACCGTAAGTTGGACCCTTTGGCCTCCTTAAGGCCCGAGTGAGCTGGTCCCTCACGCCGGGCACAGCCACTGATGGCGCGGATCCCCGCACGGCGAAAGGCGGGCGAGCCTCAACAGCGAACGCACCAAACGAACCAGGCGGACGGACTCGGGTTCTGATTGCCCGTGACATCATGTGAAGGCTCTTTGACATCTCAAGAACCCGACGGCGACCGGAGCAATCGGCACGCCACCCCACATGGTCAAGAAATAGCAAAGCCCCTGCTTCACCGCAGGTCACGAAGCCTCCTCCCCGCACCTGCGGGGGTCAGCCGTACGGCACCGGCGTCGTTGAGTAGCGAGGGGACTCCTCCCCGCACCTGCGGGGGTCAGCCGCCGCGTGGCCGCAGGTCGCACAGCCTGGGGGTCTCCTCCCCGCACCTGCGGGGGTCAGCCGTGCCTGGCCTGTTGCGACGCCTACGCCGCCTACTCCTCCCCGCACCTGCGGGGGTCAGCCGCGCATCCGGGCGGCGGTGGACTGCGGGATCGGCTCCTCCCCGCACCTGCGGGGGTCAGCCGGAGTGAGCGGGGTAGCGGGCCCAGCGGATCAGCTCCTCCCCGCACCTGCGGGGGTCAGCCGCCGCCGGGCCCGTCGGGGTAGTACTCGCGGACCTCCTCCCCGCACCTGCGGGGGTCAGCCGCGGACCCGCTTGCCGTACAGGTCGGGCCAGTGCTCCTCCCCGCACCTGCGGGGGTCAGCCGGTCAGTGGATCCCGGTCAGGACCAGTGCCACACTCCTCCCCGCACCTGCGGGGGTCAGCCGTCGTGGCGGCATAAGAAGAGTTACGAATCGATCTCCTCCCCGCACCTGCGGGGGTCAGCCGCCACCCGGCCATCTGGGCCACGGTGTCGTCTCCTCCTCCCCGCACCTGCGGGGGTCAGCCGAGGGATAGCAGCCGTTGGGTGGCGGCGTGAACCTCCTCCCCGCACCTGCGGGGGTCAGCCGCAAGCCGCCCGCCCGGACACCGCGGAGGAACCCTCCTCCCCGCACCTGCGGGGGTCAGCCGCAAGCCGCCCGCCCGGACACCGCGGAGGAACCCTCCTCCCCGCACCTGCGGGGGTCAGCCGGCGCTGGCCAGGGTGCGGGGGCGGAGCACGCCCTCCTCCCCGCACCTGCGGGGGGTCAGCCGCTCATCGGCTGCCGGAACGAGTACGCCGTCCGCTCCTCCCCGCACCTGCGGGGGTCAGCCGGAGCTGGACTCCTGGCCGGCCGCGCTCTTCGGCTCCTCACCGCACCTGCGGGGGTCAGTCGGCGAGGATGGCCAGGTCGACCGCGACCGGGGGCTCCTCACCGCACCTGCGGGGGTCAGCCGGCCGTCGTCAACGTGGAGCGCGGAACCGCCCCCTCCTCCCCGCACCTGCGGGGGTCAGCCGTTGCCGAGGTTGCCGATGGCGTTGCTGATCCACTCCTCCCCGCACCTGCGGGGGTCAGCCGTCCGTGACGGCCGGCAGGGCGCTGGTGCGGATCTCCTCCCCGCACCTGCGGGGGTCAGCCGAACTCGATGCGGCCCAACAGCAGGAGGGACTCCTCCTCCCCGCACCTGCGGGGGTCAGCCGCCCTGGCACTGGGCGGCGAAGAAGCGGCGCTGCTCCTCCCCGCACCTGCGGGGGTCAGCCGCATGGATCCTCCAGTCGTCTGCGATGCGGGCCCTCCTCCCCGCACCCGCGGGGGTCGGCCGCAGATCCGGGCGCTGGGCCGGTGGTTCACCCGCGCCTCCCCGCACCCGCGGGGGTCAGCCGTTCACCGCCGAGGAAGCGCAGCGCGTCGACGACTCCTCCCCGCACCCGCGGGGATGGCCCGACCGGTGTGACGGGGGCCAGGCATGCGGCCGTTCCCGGGGCGGGGCGCGGTGACGTAGGCGGGCGGGGTGGTAGGGGCGGGTGTGGGGCGCTTCGGCGTGTGGGTGTCGGGGCGGGGCGGCGAGGGTTCATCCTTCGGGGGGTGTGCTGGAGCGTCGTGGCGCGTGATCGTACGGGGGCGAATGATGGGCGAGGGCGATTCGGGCTTCGGGATGGTGTAGTTCGTTCACCCGGCGAGTCGAAACGGACGGGTGCCGGGGCCGTATCTGCTGTTCATTGCTTGTTTATTGCCAGGAGCCAGAGTCATTCCCGATCTTCCTGACTCGGGCGGCCGGACGGTGCCCGGCAGGCAACTCTGGAGAACGTACATCATGCCGCGCACGCTACTTGGAGCCCTGGTCGCCGCCGCTCCGGCGGCCGCCGGGCTCTCGCTCGTCACGCCGGCCCGGGCCTCCGCCGCCGCCATGGGGTGGGACGTGTCGACGGAATCAGCGCGCCGATCGTGCGTACACCGACCCGGGTTCGGCGGCCGGCGGCGCCTTCTCGGAATCGACTTCGTGAAGCCGCCGATCGACGAGGCCGGAAAGAGCGCCGAAGTTCGCGGAAAACCGGCCGAATCGCGTGAGGGCGTGTCCGAATCGCCGCGACACCTCACCATGAGCGAGTACACCATCAGCGCCTTCCGGTGAGACGAGGGCTTCCCGTCGCGTCGCAGCCGAGGCGGAGCACCGACGCCAGGCCGATCGGGCCGACCCGCGCGCGTGAAGGGCCGTGAACCGGCCCCGGAAGCCCTCCGCCGATTCCCCGAGCCGAACCGGAGACTCCGCTTCCCGCCGTCCGTCTGACCGGCATTCTCCGAACGACCACGACGTTCCCGTACGTCAACACAGATAAGGCGACCGGCCCTCACCCCGGTCGTACCACCGGTCGACCGGGTTGCCTCCCCCACAGGCCTGGCCCGACCGACCGCGCCAGTGTGTTCGCATCCTGTTACCCCCACGAAGAAGGAGGGTTTCCAACATGACCGAGATTTCCACGCTTGCCGTCGTACGCTGCCTCGGCGGCTTTTCACTGGACTTGGGGGGACTCCCGGTCAGACGCTGGCGGGCCGGCAAAGCGCGCACACTGTTCCTTTACCTCCTCATCAACCGGGGCCGCACGGTCGACCGCGACGAACTGCACGCCGCGCTGTGGCCCGACCGCACCCGGTCGGCGGGCTCCAGTTCCCTCAAGGTCGCCAAGCACGCGGTGCACCAGATACTCAGCGGGCAGCAGGCCGCGGAGGAGCAGCCGGCCGCGGAGATCGTCTGCAGCGAGTACGGGTACTCCCTCAAACTCCACGACGCCTGGCTGGACTTCGAGGAACTGGAGCGGCTGTGCAACGAAGGGCACCGGGCGGCGGCCCGAAGTGATCCGCGCGCGGCAGCGGAGCACTACCGCAGCGCGCTGGATCTTCACACCGGGGACTTCCTGCCCGGTGAGACCGCCGACTGGGCCAGGGAGCAGCGGGACTGGGTGCGGTCCCTCGCGCTGGGAGCGGCGGACTTCCTCCTCCAGGAGGCACTGGACCGGGGCGAGCTGCCGAAGGTCATCGACATGTGCCGCCGCGCGCTGGACATCGACCCGTACCAGGAGGACGTCTACCGGACCCTGATCCAAGTGCACGGCGATCTGGGCCAGTTAGCGCAGGCCAGGTCCTGGTACAAGCTGTGCCGGGCCCGGATGTCGGACGGTCTGGACATCGATGTCAGCCCTGACACCCAGCGGCTCCTGGACCGGGTTCTGCGCACCCAGGACGCGCCCGCCCGCACTGCGGACCAGACCTCCGGCCCAGGCGTAACCAATGCATAACCAATGCATAACCCACGCATAACCAGCTCATAACCAGCGCATAACCGCCCTGTCTAGACTCCGAAAACCGCGACCGGTCAAGGAGATTGGTGTAACCGTGCTGGAGACGAACCAGGGTTCCGTTCTTTCGGTGGAGAATCCCGGTGTTGGTGCCCCAGCCGATGCCGGGCCCCTGATCGTCGGCATCGGGGGCACCGTGCGCTCCGGTTCCTCGACGGAACGGGCGGTCCGGGCGGTACTCGCGGCCTCCGCGGCGGCGGGGGCCCGGACCCTGCTGCTGGGTGCCGAGGAACTTCAACTGCCGCTCTACGCCCCGGGGGAGTCACTGCGCACCCCGGCGGCCCGGCGGCTGGTCGAGGCCGTCGCCCTCGCCGACGGCCTGGTGATCGGCACGCCCGCGTACCACGGGGGCGTTTCCGGTCTGGTGAAGAACGCCCTCGACTACCTGGAGGACCTGCGTGAGGACGCGCGTCCCTATCTGCACGGCCGCGCCGTCGGCTGTGTCGTCACCGCACGCGGGACGCAGGCTGCTTCGACGCTGGCGGGGCTGCGCTCCGTCGTGCACGCCCTGAGGGGCTGGCCCACTCCCCTGGGCGTGGCCATCAACACGGAGAGCGTCACCCTGGCGTCCGACGACAGCGCCGGCGGCAGCACCGGCGACCCGCATCTCACCGCGCAACTGGCCACCGTCGGACGGCAAGTGGTCGAGTTCGCCCGGATGCGCACGCCGGCCGGCTGAGCGTCCGGGGGCCTACCTCCGACCGCTGCCGCCCCCGTACGTCCGCCGTCACGATCCCCGCCCACCCCTTTGGTTCCGGCTGCCCTGACACCGGATCCTTCGCATCCGCATTCCCACGTCCGACCGTGATTCCGAATGGAGCGCGCCATGGAAGACACCGCGAAGTCCACCGCGAAGTCCACAGAGCCGGAGGAGACCGCCGAGGCTCTCGCCCTCGAAGCGGAAGCCCCCGAGGTGCAGGCCCCCGAGGTGGAAACCGCCGGGACGGAAACCCCCCAGGCGGAAACCCCCCAGGCGGAGACCGCCGGGACGGAATCCGCCGAGGGCACCGAACTGGACGCGCTGGACGAGCTGGACGACGTCGACTTCGACCTCGACGAGGTCGAGAACAAGATCGCGCCGCTCGCCCTCGCCACCACCGAGCCCTCGCGATGGTGACGCGGGCGGCCGAGGTGAGCCGCGCATCCACCGACTCCGTCCTGGTCGACGTGAACACCGGCCCGGCCGCCTCGTACACGGGGCTGCGGGCGGGCATCGACGCCCTGCGTGCCGAGGGCGCCGACTTCACCGGCCTCGCGGCCGGGCACCCGTCCGAATGGGCGGAGCTCTTTCCCGCCGAGACCGCGCCCGGCACCGCGCCGCTGGAGGAGATCGCGCTCGCGCCGTCCGAGCGGCGGCTGCACCGGGAGAGCGAGCAGGTCTACCGCGTGCTGACGGTGGCCGCGACCGCCCTCTGCACGGGCACCGCGCAGTTGGGCAGGCCCCTGCTGCTCAGCGGGATGGGCGGCACCGACCTGTCCTCGCTGCGCGGTTTCATGCGGGCCGTCGAGCACGCGCAGCTCGTCGAGGGCGCCGAACTGCTGCTGGACGCACCGACGTCCGTGCGCGAGCCGGTCGGCCGGTACGCCGACTACCGCGGGGAGCGGGTGCGCTGTCTGCGCCGCATGGGGCTGCCGGTCACCGAGGGCGACCTGGCCGTGGACCTGGGTACGGCTCCGGACGCCGAATTCGAGCCGGTGTCCGAGGAGGGCGAACTCTTCCTGCGGGCAAGGGACTCCGAGGGCTCCGCCGTGGACCGGGTGGCCGCCGCGCTGGCCTACTGCCGCCGGGCGTTCTTCTCCACGAACTGGGAGGGCATGGCGGTCGTCGCCGACGAGGCGATCGGGCTGCTCGCCGGCATCCCCGAGTCGGGCATACCCGGGCTGCTCGCCGAGGCGGAGCGCGAGGAGGAGCTCGTCCACGCCATCGAGTTCGAGACGGCGATCCTGCGCGGCACCGCCGACGTACGCGGTTTCCTGCTCAAGGTGCTCGGCATCCAGGCGGGCTTCCGCGGGGACCAGGACACGGCCCTCGCCTGCTTCCGGGCCATCCGGGAGGACGCCGCCGGCCTCTCCCCGGAGCTGCGTGCCCAGTCGCACCTGTACTCCGCGCTCACCCTGTCCAAGCGCAAGAACCGGCTGGCGGAGGCCGTCGCCGAGGTGGAGCAGGGCTTCGAGGTCGTCGGGGAACGTCCGGGCGAGGCCGAGAGCGTACGCCGCGAGCGCGGCTGGCTGCACAACCTGCGTGGGCTGACCCTGTTCGCGGAGCGGCGCCTCGGGGCGGCCTTCGAGCACGAGAAGCAGGCGCTGGCCTGCATGGCGGGTCTGACCGACGCCAGTGCCGCGCATCTGCGGATCAACCTGTACTCGAACATCAGCGTGCTCCAGGAGAAGGCGGGCAAGCACGCCTCGGCCCTGGCGACCTGGGAGAAGTTCAAGCAGGCCGCCGGCTCGTCGAACGCGGGCTTCCGCAAGCACCACGCGTACCGCAGCGCCGGGCTGCGGCTGCTCGTCGGCGAGCGGGACGCCGCCCTGGCGGACCTGGACACCACGCTGGAGAACGCGGCCGAGCTCGGTGACCGCTTCCACGAGACCGAGGTGCGTCTCGAACTGGGCATGCTGCACGCCTCCGGCGGTGACGCGAGGACGGGCGCCGAGCAGTACGAGCGCGCCGAGTCCGCGGCGCGGCTGCTGGGCGACCCGTACCGCATCGCGCTGGCCCAGGCGGGTCGGGTGATGACGACCGGCTCCGTGGCCGCGGCCGGGTCGGTGGCGGCCATGGCGCCGCTGAGCCTCACCCGTCCCGGTGCGGCGGACGCCCTCGCCAAGGCCGTCGCCGACGGCGGTGACCTGCAAGGGCTGCTGCCCAAGCCGCGGACCAAGCTCAACCGCCCGTTCGACCTGATCAACTTTCAGGACTGAGGCCATGACCGACCATGCGACCCAGGGGGAGACGGGACAGCGGGCCAGGTGGCAGCTCTACGATCGGCTGCTGCTGCGGAGGGCGGGCTTCGGCATCGGCCTGCTGACCGCTCTCGGTGACGGGCCGGCGGGTGCCGCGGCCGCGGAGTACCGGGAGGCGGTGGCGCGGTTCGAGCGGAGCCGCGCCCGGCTCCAGGAGGCGATCGCCAAGTCCGTCACCGGCGCCGACCGCGAGCGGGACCGGGCCGGACTGCGCGAACTGTCGAAGCTGCGCGGCCGGGTGGGCCGCCGGCTGCCGGTGGAGCCCGACCCGCGCGGCGGCGACGTGGCATCGGCAGTGGCGTCGGCGGTGGCATCGGCGGTCGACGGCTACCGCGCGGCGCACTCCGCTCAGCAGCAGGCGGGCGAGCGGCTGACCGCCGCGCTGGGTGAGGAGGTGCTGCGGCGGCCGGAGCGGGTCCGCGACCTGCTCCGCGACGAGCGGGTGTGCGACGCCCTGCTCCAGCTGTCGCCGTCCTTCCACACCGAGGCGGTGCGCTGGGTCGACGGCTGGCAGCAGCAGGACAGCGCGACGGGCCGCAACCGCGCCAAGGACCGATCCTTCTACCGCCGGGTCTACCTGTACGGCCAGCGGCTCGGCGCGAAGAACGAGACGACCAGCTTCTTCGGTCCGCTGGTGCACGGCCGGGTCGACCGTGGGGCCCAGGGCACCGTCCTCGGCCCCGAGACGGCCTGCGGCTACCACGTCCTGGAGGCGCAGACCGCGTTCTGGGCGGTGTGCGAGCTGGCCAAGCTCATCGGTACGGACCCGCAGGTGCGGGACCGCCCGCCCGTGGCCTGGATGCCGTCCTGCCGCAGGACACCGGGCAGGACACCGGGCAGGACACCGAGCGGGACACCGGGCGGGACACCGGGGTCGGGCGAGGTGCCGGGGACGGCGTCGGGGACGATCCAGTCCGCCGACGGCCGCCGGATCACCCTGTCCGGGGTGCGGTGGCAGCTCGCCGAGGCCGTCGACGGGCGACGTTCCCCCGTCGAACTGGCGGCGCTGGCGGGGCTCGACCTCGCGGAGACGCGCCGGGTCCTGGACCGGCTGCGGCAGGCCGGGGCCGTCCGGCTCTGGCCCGAGCCGCCGTCCACGGCGGCGCGGCCGCTGGACTGGCTGGTCTCCTGGGCCGACCGCTACGCGGAGGGCACCGCCTGGCCGGTGCGGCTGCGGGAACTGCGCGACCTGGGCGACGCCTACGCGGCGGCCGACGGCCACCGCGCCCGGGCGGCCGCGCTGGAGCGCGTCGAGGAGTGCTTCACCCGGCTCACCGAAGTCGACGCACGTCGCGCCGGCGGCCGGATGTACGCGGACCGGCTGGTGGTGTCCCTGGACGCCAAGGGCGACCAGAGCCCGGTGGTGGTCGGTGGCGACGTGGCCGGGCGCTGGGAGTCCGAGCTCAGCCCGGTGCTGGACGTGGCCGCCCGCTACGGCGAGCTCCAGCAGCACGCGGCGGCCGAGCTGTGCGCGGGGATCCTGCGCGAGGCGGGCGGCGGCGCCATGCCGTACGACGAGCTGATCCGCCGGATGCGCGCCTCGGTCGAGGCGGGCGGTCTGGACCGGCTCGCCGGGCCACTGATCGGGTTCAAGCGGGACTACGCGGCACTGGTGGAATCCGCCGTGCGGGGCCAGGAGGCCCGGCTCTCCCCCGCCGAGCTCGCGGGGTTCGCGCCCGAGCCCGGCCGGCCCCGTTTCGTCAGCCCTGACCTGATGCTGGAGAGCCGGGAGGACGGCGGCGGACTGCTGGTGCTGGGCGAGCTGCACCCGTACGTCTTCGCCTGGGGTTCACAGGGGCTGTTCAGCGACGAACAGGACCGGATGCTGGGCGACTTCGCGGCGGGTCTCGAACCGTGGGGCGGCCCCGAGCGGCTGGCCACGGTGATCCGCCGCAGGCGCCACAAGGGCCTGGTGGCCGACTGGTTCCCGGGCCGCTTCATCGAGATCACCTCGGTGGCCACCGACGACCGGGAGCGGACGGTGCCGCTGACCGATCTGACCGTCGTCCTGGTGGACGGCACGCCCCGGCTGCGCACCCCGGACGGGGAACTGACCCTGTACGCCGGCGAGGACGACCACGTGCACCTGCGGGCCTTCGCCGCACCCGGAGTGGGGCTGCCGCTGGTGCGGATCGGGGACTTCGCGCCGAGGATCGTGGTCGGGGACCTGCTCGTGCAGCGGGCGCGCTGGTGGTTCGACCGGGCCGACCTCGGGGTCGACGCGGCGCGCGACCCCGCCGCCGCCTTCCTCGCCGTCCAGTCGCTGCGGGCCCGGCATGGAGTGCCCCGGTTCTGCTTCGCCTCCCTCGCGCACGAGCCGAAACCGGTCGGAATCGACCTGGACAGTCCGCTGGCCGTCGACGCACTGGTGGCGATGGTGCTGGCCGGTGACAGTGCGACGGTGTCGCTGGCCGAGATGAGGCCTGCGCCGGACGCGCTGTGGCTGCGCCACGGCGGGGCCCCCGTGACCTCGGAGTTCCGGATCGCCATGAAGAGGGCATCGTCATGACCCACCGATCCGACCGATCCGACCGGCCCCACCGGCCCCACCGGCCCGACCGATCCGACCTGTCGCCGCAGGAGTCGGCGCCGGCGCCGCGGCGGCACGGCTGGGAGCTGCTGCCCACGGTCGTCCTGCGCAGCGCCGGGTTCCCCTGGCAGATGGTCGAGCGACTGGCCTGCGAACGGACCCGTCTGCTCATCGAGGAGCTGTTCGCCCTGGAGGCCCGGTCGGCCGACGTGGCGTCACGGCTGCACCCGGCGGGGCGGCTGTCCCGGGGCCAGCAGGCGAAGTTGCGCGGTCTGCGGCCGCTGCCCGCGTCGGACAACCTGCCCGCCGACTGGCTGGCCGAGTGGAACGCCGCGGCGGAGCGGGTGAGCGCGGCGCGGGAGCGGCTCGCCGCCACCGTCGAGGCCGACACGGCGGCGGTCGACGAGGCGCTCGCCGCCGTCCGCACCGATCCGCGGGTCAACGACGCCATCGTCTGCTCATCGCCCGCCGTCCACCGCGATCTCGCACGGGGTGCGACCGGCGGCCGGATCCGGCGCCAACTCGCCTCCTACGCACAGCGGCTGGCGTCCAAGAGCGAGACGATGAGCTTCTTCGGGCCCATCAACTACGGCAGGCTCAGCCCTGGCTCCGACGCCGCCACGGCGCTGGACTGGGAGGGCCACACGGCGATCCGGGTCCGCCAGGCGCACACCGCGGCCCGGGTCAACGACGCCGTGCAGGACCTGCTGCTGGGCGACCCGGCGCTGGCCGAGCGGCTGGCGCCGGTGCGCAAGACGATGACGGGGCCGCCCCGCGGCACGGGCGTCGGCGCGGCGCTGCTGCGGGAGGCCGACGGCGTACGGACGGTGGCCGGGATCGCGTCCGGGTGCGGCGCCGGTGCCCTGGAGGCGGTGGAGGCGTTCGCGGCCGCCGTGGCGAAGGGGACGCTGACGCACACCCTGTGTCCGCCGGCGACCGTGGTCGACCCGCTGCGCTGGACCCTGGAGCGCATCGACGCCTCGGACACCGAGACGGCCGCCCGCGCGGCCGGGGTGCGGGCCCTGCTGATGAAGGTGCTCGAACTGCTCGACGGCTACCCGTCGGCGCCGCCCGAGCGGAAACTGACCGTCCAGGCCGAACTGGAGTCGCTGCTGCCCGTCACCGACCGCTCGGCGGAACGCGGACGCTTCTACAACGACCGGGTCATCATCCACGAGGCCGCCGTCGGCACGGCTGGGCTGGAGGTCCGTGGACCGCTGGCCCGCGACATGTGCGACGCCGTCGCGCCGGTGCTCGACCTGCTGGCCCACGAGGCCGAGGCGACCCGCGTACGCACCAACCGGGCGGTCGCGGCCCGGCTCGGAGCGGGAAGGATCCCGCTGCTGCGGGCGCTGCGGGAGTGCGCGGACCTCGCCATCGAGCCGGGTGGAGAGCTCGGCGCCGAGCTGAGCCGGGTGGTCGAGGCCGAAGGCGCGGACCGGGCCGAACTCGACGTGGCGGGGCTGCTCGCCGCACCGCCACCGCCTGCCGCCCCGGTGCTGTGCTCCATCGACGTCCTGATCGCGGCGCCCGACCTGGCCGGGTACGAGCCGGGGGTGACCCCGCTCGTGCTCGGCGACATCCACGACGCGGCGCTGCTCACCCCGTGGGCGCTGCAGGGCCATCCGGACGCCGCGGCGCTGCTCGCCGAGCGGGACGCCGGGGTGCGCAGGGCCCTGGGCGACCAGCTGGCCGTCAACGTGATCTCCCGTCGTACGACCGGGCTGCCGCCGCTGGAGTTCCCCGGTGTGGTGCTCGAACTGGGCGGCAGGGCCGGCGCGGACCGGGAGCGGATCGGCCTGGACCAGCTGTGGCTGGAGAGCGACGGCGAACGGGTCGTCCTGCGCGGCGAAACCCACCCCGGCCGGAGCCTGCTGTTCCACAACGGCGAGCTCGACACCGCCGTGCACACCGCGCTGGCACTGCCCCGGATCCGCCGCCCGGTGCTGCCGGACCTGCCGCACGTGCCGCGGCTGCGCTGGGGCAACGTGGTGTTCTCGCGGCGCCGCTGGGCGCTGCCGAGCGCGGCGCTGCTGGAGGCGCACGGCAGCCGGCAGGAGGCCGAGCGGCTGCTCGCCTCGGCCCGGCTGCTCCGGGAACGGGGCCTGCCCGACCGCTTCTTCGCGAAGTCACCGGCCGAACGCAAACCGGTGTACGTGGACACCGCGAGCCCCGAACTCCTCAAGGGCATGGCCCGGCTGGCGGGCACGGCGGAACAGCTCCTGCTGTCCGAGACGCTGCCCGCACCCGAGGACGCCTGGCTGCGGGACGGGGAGTTGCGCTTCGCCTCCGAGCTGCGCTGTGTGTATCTGCGGGGCGGTGGTGAGCGGTGACGCGCCGGGTGGTGCTCCCTCCCCTGTTCGATCCGAGTCTGGAACCGGAACTCGGGCCGGACGACGAACTGATCGACGTGAACGCGCACTTCGTCGCACGCCTCGCGGGCACCGGGGCACTCGCCGCGCTGGCCGACGACTACGCCCTCGGCAGGCGCGGCGGGAGCGACCCCGCGGAGGACCGGACCAGGGCGCTGTTCGCGCGGGCCGCCGCACGGGTCACCGCGCTGGTCACCGCGCGGGGCGGCCATGGCGCGGGCCGGCTGCGCGCCATGGGCATGGCGCTGCGGCTGGCGGGCGAGGCCGATCCGGCCCTGCGGCTGGCCGCGGACGACGTGGAACTCGTCGACGGCACCACCGAGTGCGGGGCCGATGTGGTGCTGGCCGCGCAGCGGACCGAGCTGCTGGGGCCCGAGGCGCGGTGGACACGTGCGGCGGCCCCGGACGGGCGGGTGCACCTGGTGATCGAGACCGACCAGCAACTCCCGGCGGCCGCGGTGCTCCTGGAGGCGCTCGGCCCCGGAAGGGTCGTGCTGTGCGGGCGTTTCGCCACCGCGCACCGGGAGGCGCTGCGCGCGCTCGCCCCGTTCTCGGCGGCGGCGGGCTTCGACGACTGGGCTCCGGCCTGGCGGCTGGGCAAGGAGTGGTCGGGGGACGACACGCCGGTCCGCTGGGTCCGCCGCGCGGCCGACTGGCAGGCCAGCGCCCCCTGGGCGGGCTGGCTGACCCCGGACGAGGCGGCGGCGCTGCCCGCCGGGGCGTGGCGCGAGTGCCGGGGCGCGGCGCTGACCGTGGCACGGCTGGCGTCCTGGGCCGAGGTGACGGGGGCGGACGGCAGCCGTACCGATCTGCGGGCCGTCCTGGACGCTGCGGACGCGGTGGACGGGGCCCTGCTCCGGGTCGAACTGCTCGTCGGGGCGCCCGGGGTGGGTGCCGAGGAGACCGGCGCCGCGGTGCGGAGCCTGCTGTCCGGGCCGGGACCCCGGCTCGCGGGGCTCAGCCCGTTCCGACTGCCGACGGCCGGTGGCGGTGCGGCACCGCAGGCCTGGGACGGCGTGCCGCTGATCCGGCACCCGGCCCCGGGGCACGATCTGCCCCGCTGGGACCGGTTCAGCGGGCCCGGGACGCTCGACGAAGCGGCGCGCGCCGCGGCGATCGGCGCACTCAACGCCGAACTCGGTGCCGTGGCCGACCTGTTCCCCGGCCGGTTCGCCTGCTGCGTGCTCGCCGCACCGGACGGGACCGCGGTGTGGGAGCCGTCGGCCGCCGTCGTGGCCGGGGAGGGACCCGGCCCGGACGGCCAGGGCCCGGGTTCGTTCGTGGTGAACCTGCGGACGGGCAGCGCGTTCCGGCTGCATCCGAAGCTGACGCCGGTCGTGGAGCGGCTCTCGTCCGGCGACACCGCCGTCCTGGACCGGATCAGCGACGGTGCCCGAAGGAAACTGACCGACCGGCTGGTCCAGGCCGGTGTGATGCGGAGGAGCCAGTGAGCCGACAGTGGCGCATCGGGCGGGAGTTCATCCTGCGCCATGCGGGAATGCCGTTCGACTGGCTGGAGGAGCTGGGCGCGCCCCACTCCCTGCTGGAACTCGCGGACGAGCTGCTCGACCGCGAGCGGACCGTACTGGAGCTGGTGGAGGCGCAGTTCAGCGGGCCCCGCGCCGAGTCGCTGCGCTCCGACGTGCTGCGCGGACGGGCGCGGCAGCTGCCGGCGTCCGGCGGGGCGCAGTGGAGCCGGGCGGTGAGCGCCTGGGCCGACGCCTGGGAACGCTACGCGCTCGCCTGCCGGCAGGCCGACGACGAGGCCGGCAAGCGACTGCGGGACCTGCTGGCGGATCCGGGGGTCTCCGAGGCCGTGTTCCTGTCCAACCCGGACGCGTACCGCAACATGCTGCTCCCGCTGCTGGCGTACGAAGGCCCGCTGACCTCGCGCTGGCGCCGGGTGCGCCGGCAGATGTTCACGTACGTGCAGCGGTTCTGCGCGAAGAACGAGACGGTGAGCTTCTTCGGGCCCATGGCGTACGGCACGGTGGGCGAGGGTGAGGGCGCCGTACTGCGCGACGACGTGCCCCGTGTCCGCCGGGTGTTCTTCTCGCACTGGGCGGCGCGTGCGCTGGCCACGGCGATCGCCCGGGACCCCAAGATCCTTCCGCATCTCGCGTTCCACTCCACCGGACGTGGTGACGCGGCGCGGGAGCCGCTGCTGCCGCTCGTGGCCCCGGACGGAACGGTGTTCCGCGACGTGGTGCGCGCCGCCGGGCAACCGGCCCGCGACGTGGCCAGGACGCTGATGCGGCTGGTGGCCGAGGAGGCCGTCACCATCGGCCTCGGCGGCGGCGACTACGACCTGGAGCCCCTCGCGACCCTGCGGGACCAGCTCTCCGCGCTGCCCGCCTCGCCGGCCCGCGAGCTGTGGCTCGACCGGACAGCCGAACTCTCGTCCCTCATCGGCGAGTTGGCGGAGGTGCCGCTGGAGCGCAAGGCCGCCGCCGTCGCCGCCCTGGAGGAGCGGTTCACCGAGTTCACCGGCAGGCCGGCCAGGCGGGGCGCCGGTGCGGCGTACGCCGACCGCGCCGTGTTCTTCGAGGAGTGCGCGTCGCCCTTCGCGCTGACCCTCGGAGCCGGGCTGGTCGGCGACTGGGAGCGGCAGCTCGCCCCCGTGATGGAGGTGTGCGCCGCGCACGGGCAAGCCGCCCAGCGCGCGGCGGCGGCCGCGGTGCGCGACGCCTTCACGGACGGCACCGCGGGAGGGGCGGGCGCCGAAGGCCGCGACGGATCCGGGCCACCGGCGGCCACGGAGTTGGACCTCCTCACGTACGCGACCCGAGCGGCCGCGAGCCGGTCCGACTCGACCAGCACCTTCCAGGCAGCCCACGCACCCGTCTACCCCGGCGCCGACTGGCGGGCCGAGGTCGAGCGGCTGACCGAGGAGGCCGGGGCGCTGGACGGCGACCGGTACGCGGTCATCGACCTGTGCCCCGCAGCGCCGGACACCTCCGGGCTCGGCGCCGCCGCCCCGCTCGTCCTCTCCCGCGCCCACCACCACCTGCTGGTGCACAGCTGGCTGGGCACGATGCACCCGGATCCGGACCGGCTCGGCGCGGACGCCGCCGCCTGGACGGCGGCGCAGGACGGCGCGGTCGTCGGCCTCGACTTCGGGCGCCGCAACAAGGGCTACTACCGCTTCCCCGGCCGTGAGGTCGCGATGCGCCCGCTGACCTGGACCGACCACGATCAGCCGGAGCTGCTGAAGCCGGAGGACCTCACCGTCCGCATCGGGCCGCACGACGTCACCCTGCACGATCCGGACGGCAAGGCGGTCAGCGCGTACGTCCCGCTGAGCGACTTCGTCAAGTACGCCCCGATCGCCGCCCTCTCGCATCCGCAGGTGCTCCACCCCACCTTCACCACCGAGGACGCGCAGCCCGAAGTGGCCCTGGGGTCGGTCGTCCTGCAGCGGTCCCGGTGGCAGGTGCCCACCGCGGCGCTCGCGGCACCGGAACCCGAAGCGCGGTTCCTCGCGCTGCGCAGGCTGGCCCGGGAGACCGGAACGCGGTTCGTCTTCTGCCGCAGCGCCCATGAGCGCAAGCCGTACCTGATCGACCTGGCCTCACCGCTCGCGGCCGACCTGGTCAGCCATGTGGCGCGCGGCGCCGAGCAGTTGGGCGTGGAGCGGATGGCGCCGGGGCCGGACGAGCTGTGGCTGCGCGACGGCGAGGGCCGGCGCTACACCAGCGAGCTGCGGATGCAGATCATCGGCAGCAGCGGCAGCAGGAACAGCGACGGCAGCACCAGCAGCGACGGGAGCAGCACGCGATGACGCACACCACGCTCTTCGCCGAGCACTCGCTGCGGATGCGGGCCGACGTGCTCCCGGACGGCGCCGTCTCCACCGAGCGGACCTCGGTGCGCGGAATGAGCGTCGAACGGCACCTCGACCGGGGCTTCACCGAGCACCGCTTCGCCGACGGCGACGACCTGCTGGCCTCGGGCGCCGCCGGAGCGGGCCCGGAGGCCGCCGACGCGCTGCGCGAGGTGCAGGAACGGCCGCTGTTCGAGCTGACCCCCGAGCTGCGCGCCGAGCTCGCCGGGATCGCCGCCGAGACCGGCGCGGAGCTGACCCTGGGTGTGGCCCAGCAGCACGTCGCCGCCGGCAGCGCGGACCGCGTCGCCACCACGGAGCGGATCGTCACGACCCTGGAGACCAGGCTGACCGGCGACGACGGCACCGTCCACTCCCGGTCGCTGTTGTGCGCCCCCGCGGGCTCCGCCCCGGACGGGCTGAGGGACGCGGCCGTGCGGACGGCCGACGCGGTGCGCGAACGCCTCGCACTGCCGCTCGCCACCGAACTCCCGGAGGGCGCCGACCTCGTGCTGCTGCCCGGTCTCGCCGGGGCGTTCTTCCACGAGATCGTCGGGCACCCGATGGAAGCCGACGTGGTCGCGTCCGGAACGAGCTACCTCGGGGCGCGCGCCGGGCGGCGGGTCGCACCCGCGTGGCTGTCGGTGGTCGACGGCGGTGCGCACGACGGGCCGGGCTACCGCAGTCCGTTCGACGACGAGGGCACCCCGTGCCGCGCCCTGCGGCTGATCGACCGGGGCACGGTGGGGCGGCCGATGACCGACCGGGCGCTCGCCGCCCTGCTCGGCGGCGGCCCCGGCACGGGCCACGGGCGCAAACAGAGCTACCGGCATCCGGCGATCCCCCGGATGACCCACACCGTGGCCCTGATCGAGCCCGCGGCCGAGCCGGAGCCGCCCTCGGGCGACTGGATCGCCCCGTACGGGCTGCGGCTGGACATGATGAACATCGCCTCGGGCGCCTTCGTCTTCCACGCCCCGTTCTCCCTGCTGCACCGCGCCGACGGCAGCACCGCCCGGCTGGGCCCGCTGACGGTGACCGGTGACGGAGCGCGGGTGCTCGCGGGCCTGCGGCCCTACGAGCACCGGGTCGCCGCCTACCTGCGGGCCACCGGAGGCTGCGGGAAGCTGGGGCAGTACCCGGTGCCGGTGTCGTTCGCCAACGCCGGATTCCGGCTGCCAGCCGGACTCGTCGGGCTGCGGGCGGTGGCCCGTGGCTGAGACCAGGACACGTGCCTCCGGAATCGTCACGCCCACCCGCGGCGCGGCGCGGCTGACCGTCTCGCTCGACACCCTGCGCCTCGAACGGGACGCGAAGGGCCGGGTCACCGGCTCCCGCCGGGTCGCCGGGTCGCCGGACCAGGACGCGGGCAAGGAGACCGGGCTGCTGCTCACCGAGGCGGCCGAACGGACGGCGTCGGCCGTCGCCGGACTCCAGAGCGCGGTGGCGCAGGTCCACGAGTGGCGTGACGGCGACGGCCTGCCGGTGTCGAGGCGGGCCGAGCTGCTGGCCCGCGTCGAGACCCCCGGCGGTCCGGTGCTGCTCGGCACCAGCGGCCAGGGGGATCCGGCCGGGCTCGTGGAGGCGCTGCCCTGGGGCGAACTCGGGGCGCTCTCGGAGCCGTTCGTGCCGGCCGACCCGCCGGACGACTGGCGCGAGCGGCCACTGCTGCTGCGGCCCTCCGCGGCGGCGGTGCTGGTGGCCGGTGCGGCCTTCTCGCTGACCTCGCGCGGGGGTCGCGCGACCGCTGCCCGGCTGGCGGGGCGGCGCATACTGCCGCAGCTGACCCTGACCGATCTGCCGTCGGCGCCGCCCGAGTCGGGGCTGGACGACCGGGGCGACCCGGCGGCGGCCACCGTCCTGGTCGACGGCGGCCGGATCTGCCCGCCGCCCCCGCTCGCCGAGGGCATCGCGCTCGGCCGGGCCGTGTGGGACCACGACACCGGCGGGTTCGGCCCGCCGCCGCTGGCCCGGCTCGAACTCGGCGGGCCCCGGGCCGAGGTGCCCCCGGACGCGGTGGAACTCGTCTGGTGCGTGGAGGGCCTCCAGCGTTACCACGGCGACGGCACCGTCCGGCTCCAGTGCCTGGCCAGGGTCGCGGACCGGCCCGGCGGCTGGTTCCGCCTCGCCCTACGGGGCAAGCCCGTCCACCTGCTGCGCCAGGCCCGCGGCCTGGCCGGCCCGCCCATGGCTGTCCACAGCGACAGCGACGTGACCACCCGCTCGCTGGTACTCGCCGGCGCGGCCGAAATGGAAGGTGCAGGACATGCCGTCGTCACCGTCATCACCCCCTGACTTCACGCTCATCGGCGGAGGGATCGTCGGCGCCTGCCTCGCCGAGGAGTTGAGCGACAGCGGGGCGTCGGTCCGGGTGCTCGACTCCGGTGCCGAACCCGGGCACGCGACCAACCGCGCGGCGGGGGTGGCGGTTCCCTCGCTGCGCTACCTCACCGACCGGGAGTTCTACGACTGGCTGCGGACCGCCAAGCGGGACCTGGACGCCGACGTCGCCCGGCTGGAGCCGGAGTACGGCGCGTTCAGCGTGGCCAGGCCCATCCTGCGCGCCCTGCGCGAGACGGACGTGGAGGCCCACGGCGACGTGCTGAGCGGGCTCGGCGTCGGCGACTGGGTGGAGGGCGGCGCCCTCGCGCAGGCCGCGCCCGGGCTCAAGCTGCCGACCAGCAGGCGCTACCTCCTCGACCCGGACGGGCTGATGATCGACGGCCGCCGCTACCTGGACGCCGTACGGCGCCGGTGCCTGGCCCGGGGCGTCGACTGGCGGCAGGGCGTCACGGTCCGGGAGGTGCGCGAGGAGGGCGCGGCCGTCTCGGTGGTGACCTCCGACGGGACGCTCCGCGCGGACCGGGTGGTGATCACGGCCGGTGCCTGGAGTTCGGGCAAGGGCCTGGCCGAGGCGACCGGAGTCCGGCCGCAGCGCGGGCAGATGGCGGTGCTGCGGACCGACGAGGAGCTGAACTGCATCCTGTCCTCCGCCTACTACCTCGCGCCCGGGGTCGGTGACGACGTGATCGTCGGTGCGACGGAGGAGGACACGGGGTTCGCCGAGCACGTGACCACCCAGGGCATCGCGCACCTGCTGCGGTTCGCCACGACCGTCATGCCGGGGCTCGCGGACTCGGTGCCCGTGGAGCTCCGTGCCGGACTGCGCCCGGTGTCCGGCACCGGACGGCCGCTGGCGGGCGCGCTGCCCGGCCACGAGCGGATCTTCCTGTCGGCCGGCCACGCCGGGCACGGGCTGCTCTCGGCGCGCGCCACCGGCAAGGGCATGGCCGCCGGCCTGGTCGGCGACGACTGGGAGGCCCTGCCGTACAGCATGTGCCCCTCGCACGCCCTGGGCGGTGCCTCCTGATGCGCATCGACCACGTGATCCTCGGCGCGCGGACCATCGAGCCGCTGCGCGAACTGCTGTGGGACCAGTACGGGTTCGGCATCACCGACGGCAGTCCCAACCCGGACGGCACGGCGAGCTGGGTGGTGCCCTTCGACACGCCCGACGTGCAGTACCTGGAACTGCTCGTCACCCACGACGAACGGCGGCTGGCGGGCGAGGACTTCGGCCGGCTGTTCCTGGAACGGACCGCGGACGGGCCGGACTTCCTCAACTGGGCGGCACTGACCGACGACATCGAGTCCACCGCGCGCGAGGTGGAGACGGTCACCGGAGCGGATCCGGACCTCTTCCGCGGCGAGTCGGTCCGGGCCGACGGCCTGAGCGTGCCGTGGGCGGAGGCGGCGTTCGACCTGTCGTGGCGCAGCCGGGTACTGCCGTTCTTCCTGAGCTACGGCGACCCGCAGGCGCGCGCGGCACGGGTGCCGGGCGATCTCGAGGCGGCCGGGCACCGGGTGTGCCCGACGTCGCTACGGCTCCTGGAGACAGGCCCGGCGCCGGAGCGGGACTGGGCGGACCGGTGGCCCGGACTCGCCGCGCTCGACGTCCTCGTCGACCCCGCGGCGGGCCCCCGCATCTCGGCGGTGCACATCGACACCGCCGAGGGCGAGACGGTGGTGCGGCTTCCGTGACCCCCGCACGCCCCGCACCCGCGGGGGCACCGGGCGGCCTCCGCCGCAGCACCGCCGCGGCCGGGGCGTCCGGACCCGCCCGGCCGGGCGGGTCCGGACGGCGGCGGTCAGCCGGCCGTGCGGCCCGCGTCACGACGAGCCGCGTGGGCCGTGAGCAGCCGCTCCCGGGCCTGGTCGTCCTCGGCGGCCCGCGCCGCCGTCCAGGCCAGTGCGACGGACGCCTGGAGCAGCGCCCGGTCGGCGGCCGGGCTCACGCAGGCCCGGGCGAACTCCGGCTGGTGGTTGACCGCGCCGCCGGTGTCGATGCCGATGCTGGGGTGCACGCTGGGCAGGACCCGGCTGACGTTGCCCATGTCGGTGCTGCCGGTGGGCATCGCGCGCTCCTCCTCCGGGGACACCAGGGGGCGGCCCAGTTCGGTCGCCGCCGCCCGGTAGGCCGCCACCAGGAACGGGTCGTGCGCCAGTTCGGCGTACGCGGGTGTCGAGCGGACCTCGTGGGTGCAGCCGGTGGCGACGGCGCCGCCCTCGAAGCAGGCTCTGACGCGTGCTTCCAGGCGCCCCAGGGACTCCATGTCGGCGGCCCGCAGGTTGTACAGCGCGCTGGTGTGCGCGGGGACCACGTTGGGCACCTCGCCGCCCCTGGTCACGATGCCGTGCACCTGCTGCCGCGGCTCGAAGTGCTGGCGGCCCACGCCGACGGCGACCTCCGCCACGGTCAGGGCGTCGGCGGCGTTGACGCCCAGGTGCGGGGCGAGGGCGGAGTGCGACTCGCGTCCGGTGTAACGGACTTCGAGCTCGACCAGGGCGAGGGGGCGGGGAGCACAGTTGTCCTCGGGGGCCGGGTGGACGAGCATCGCCATCGACACCTCGTCGAAGACACCGGCCTCCAGCATGGCGATCTTGCCGCCGCCCTCCTCCTCGGCCGGGGTGCCCAGCACCATGACGGTGATGCCGAGGTCGTCGGCCACGTCCCTCAGCGCCAGGGCCGCGCCCACCGACGAGGCGGCGATGATGTTGTGGCCGCAGGCGTGGCCGAGGCCCGGCAGCGCGTCGTACTCCGCGCACAGCCCGACCGTGAGCGGGCCGCTGCCGTAGCGGGCGGTGAACGCGGTGTCCAGGCCGCCGGCGCCGTGCACCACCTCGAACCCCTCGTCCCGCAGCAGGCCGCTCACCTTGGCGGCGCTGCGGTGCTCCTTGAACGCGGTCTCCGGCTCGGCGTGAATACTCCTCGACAGCGCGATCAGTTCGTGTTCGGCGCGTTCAACGCTTTCGCGACAACCACGCATGATCCGAGACGAGATTCGCATCTTCTCTTTCCCCTCCGAATGACCTGGATCGCCGCCGGCCGGATGGCCGGACAATTCCCTGGCCTTTTCCTTCCTACCGGAGTCTCCGACGAAAAGCGAGACCAGTCTGGAGAATTGACATGACGTCACTGAAAACGTCACTGAAAACGTCACCGGCAACGTCACTGACAGCGTCACTGACATGGAAGGTGCGGGCGGGCGACGGGGAACTCTCGGTCGAGATGATGCCCTGGTCGCTGCTGCGCGCGACCGGCTTCCCCGCCGGGCTCCTGGACGGGCTCGCGTCCGAGGAACTGCTCGGCACCGCCGCCGGGGTGCTCGCGGCGGAGCAGGCGGTCGCCGCCGAGCGTGCGCACTTCCTGGACCTGCTGTGGCCGGGGCTGCGCAAGGCCGTACGGACGGTCGAACCGCGCCAGCGGTCGCTGCGCGCCCTCCAGAGCTGCCGCCGGCTGGTGGACGGGGGCGCGCCCCTGGACGAGCGGTGCGCAGCGGTCCTCGCGGCGACCGGCGCGCCGGACTGGGCGCCCCGCTGGAACGCCCTGGTCGCCGCGCTCGACGAGCGGCTGGCGGCGGCCGGGACCGCGCTGGAGGCGGCCCTGCTGCGGGCCCGGCTGCACACCGCACGGGCCGCCGGCCGCGACGACTTCGGGCACGCCGTGTTCGTGTCGAACCCCTCGTTCCACCACACGGCCCTGGAGACCCCGCCGCTGACGCACCCGGGCTGGGCGCAGGCGCGGGACGAGGGCGGCGCCCTGCCGCAGACCCTGCGCCGCCGGGTCGACACCCTGCACCGCTATCTGCGCCGGTTCGCCACCAAGTGCGAGACCGTCTCGTTCTTCGGCCCGGTGCTGTTCGGCCGTCTGGTGCCGGAGCAGGAGGAGACCCTGCTGGTCGGCGCGCCCGGCCGCGAGAAGGTCGTGGTGGAGGCGAGTGCCTGGCTGGTGGAGGAGCTGCGGGAGCAGGCCGCCCGCGAGGTGCCGCTGACGCGGCAGCGCGTGTGGCCCAGCCCGCTGTTCCGCCGGCCGGACTCGTCCCCGGTGCTGGAACGGGCCGTGGACGGGCGCAGGTTCAGGGTCGCGGCGCCCGCGCTGGCCCTGTGGAGTGCCGCCGCCGCGGCGCCGGGGAGCCGGCTCGACTCGCTCGTCGGCGCCGCCGGCCCCGTGCCGGCCCCGCATCGGGCGGGGGCGGACGACGCGTACGCCGCCGGGCTGGTGAAGGCACTCGGACCGGCGCTGGTCGTCTCCCCCTGGCGGCTGCCGGCGACCGAGCTGCACGCGCTGACCAGGCTGGCGGCCGAGCACCCCGCGGACACGGTGGTGGACCTGGCGGAGGTCCGCGACACGTACGCGCAGGCGCCCTGGCCCGAGCGGGCGGCGCACCTCCTCGCCGTGCGGGCGGCCCGCGCGGCGGACGGCGGGCGGGTCTCGCAGGACAGCGGACGGCACTACGCCGACCGCGAGCTGTTCCACGAGGACAGGTCGAGTCCGCTGAGCGAGCGGGTCGGCTTCGGGGCGCCGGTCGTGGAGCGCATCCGGGAGGTCACCGAGGCGGTGTTCCCGCTGGTGTTCCTCGCGGCGCTGCTGGCCAGGGAGGACGCCCGCGACGCCCTGCGCGCCGAGCTGGCGGGCGCCCCGGCGCCGCTCGCCGCACTGGCCGCACGGGAGATACCCGCTCGTTCACCGCGCCGGGACCGGCTGGACGCGGTGCTGCGCCGGCTGGTCGGGCGGGCCGTGGAGGCCGCGGGAACGACCGACGGCCGCCCCCCGGTCGTGGAGCTGAGCCGTAGCGAACTGGCCGAGGCGCTGGCGCCGCTGTGGGACACCGTGACGTACGGCCCCGACGACGCGTGCCTGCCGAGCCCCGACCTGATGGTGGCGGGCCCCGACCCGGCCACCGCCGACTGGGTGCTCTCGGAGCTGCACGACGACTGCAGCTCGATCTTCGGGGGGCTGGAGCGTCCGCTGCACAGCGACCCGGACGGGCTGTGGGCCGGCTTCACCGAGCGGGTGGCGCGAGCCGTGCCGTCCGGGACCGCCGCGACCATCGTCTCGCGCCGGCGCAGCGCCCACGTGACCCCCGAACTCCCCGGTACCGCCATCGAACTGAGCGGCCTCTCGGGCAAGGACCGGGCCGACGTGGTGCCGATCGCGGATGCCGTCGTGCCCGCTTCGGCCGACGCGGTGGTGGTGGACGGCCGGCGGCGGCTGCTCTACCCCGGTGACCTGTCGTCGACGCTGCACCGCGCGGTGTCCCGGCCCGCGCTGGTCCCGGTGCCGGTCGACCTCGGGGCGTACACCCCCAGGATCGTGGTGGACGGTGTCGTGGTCCAGCGGGCCCGCTGGCGGCTGAGCATTCCGGAAAGGGCTCCGGAGAAGACCGCGGACACCGTCACCCAGTGGTTGTCCGTGCAGCGACTCCGGGCCGCCCGGGGAATGCCGCGCCACGTCTACGTGAAGCATCCGGCCGAGCCCAAGCCGCTGTACGTCGATTTCGCCGATCCGCTGTCGGTGATCGATATCGCGCGACTTCCCGGAGGGGAAGTCGTCGTGTCCGAGATGCTGCCCACCCCGGATCAGTTGTGGTGGCGCGTGGCGGACGAAACGCATTGTGCCGAATTCCGTCTCGGCTGCATCGTGCGGCCGGTGACGTCCGACAATCCGCTGACCCCGGAACAACAGGAAGAGAGCGCGTCATGACCGAGGACCTCCGCATCACCTCACTGGTGAGGGACGCTTACGACAAGGCCGCCGAGCAGTACGAGTCCGCCGGTCAGATGATCTTCCACCCGCTGGGGAAGATGATCGCCGACACCCTGGAGCTCTCGCCGGGCGAGCGGGTGCTCGACATCGGCTGCGGGCGCGGCGCCTGCCTGTTCCCGATCGCCCACGCGGTGGGCCCGGAGGGCTTCGTGCTCGGCATCGACCAGGCCCAGGGCATGGTCGACGCCTGCACGGCCGACATCACGGCCCGCGGGGTGTCCGGCTGGGCCCGCGCGGAGCTGGGCAACGCCCAGGACTTCGCCTTCGCCGAGCCGTTCGACGCGGCGAGCGCCGGGATGGTCCTGTTCCTGCTGCCGGAGGCGGAGAAGGCCCTGTCCTGCGCCGTCGCGGCGCTGCGCCCCGGGGGCAGGTTCGCCGCGACCACCTTCCCCACCGAGAACGGCAGGCTGGCCGCCGGCTGGGAGTCCGCCGAGATCCTCGCCGGAGTGCTCGCCAAGCACCTCCCCGAGGGTGTGGACGACCCGTGGCAGGTGGTCCTGGGCCTCGGCGGCCCGCTGGCCGGTGAGGAGTCCACGGCTGCCGCCTTCCTCACCGCCGGCTTCAGCGATGTGCGGATCCGCCACGTCCCGGCGGACTCCCGCTTCGAGACCATCGACGACTACCTGGCGTGGACCAAGACCGTGACCACCCGCGTGCAGTGGGACCTGGTGCCCGCGGAGCGGGTGGCCGAAGCGACCGACGAGGCGCGCGAGGCGCTGCGGGTGCTCGCGGGGCCGGACGGCTCCCTGGAGTTCTCCTGCCCGACCAGGACCGTGCTGGCCGTTCGCTGACGGCACGACCGCAACCGTCTACCAAGCGCTGAACACAGAGCCGAGAGGTGCGATGACATGGCTCCTGACACGACCCCTTCGCTGATCCGTCCGCTGTCCGAACTGCTCGGCGGACACGCCGCCCGGATCGGGGACAAGGTGGCCTTCACCGACGCCCGGCGGGGCGTCGGCTACCGGGAACTGGATCTGCGGACCTCTCGGCTCGCCGGCCGGCTTGCCGCGCTGGGACTGGAGAAGGACGGCCGCGCCGCCGTCCTCATGGGCAACAGCGTGGAGATGGTGGAGAGCTGCCTCGCCGTCATCCGGGCGGGCGGCATCACCGTGCCGCTGAATCCGCAGGCGTCCGAGGCCGAACTGGTCCACTTCCTGCGGGACTCCGGGGCGTCGGTGGTGCTGTGCGACCCGGCACGGCTCGACGTGCTGCTGCGCGCGGTGGCCGCGTCCGGCCCGTCCCGGCCCTCGATCGTGCTCACCGGCGACTCCCCCGGCGCCGCCGCGCACGACACCGCGGACACCGCGGACACCGCCGGGTACGACGTCACCGCGTACGAGACGCTCGCGGCCACCCCGTACGACGGGCCGGTGCCCGAGGAGAACCCGCTCGACGCTCCGGCCTGGATGCTCTACACCTCGGGCACCACCGGCCGTCCCAAGGGGGTGCTCTACTCCCTGCGCAGCTCGCTGTGGCTGGTGGAGGCCTGCCACGTGGGTGTGCTCGGGATGACGCAGGACGACCGGCTGCTGTGGCCGATGCCGCTGTTCCACGGCCTGGGCCAGAACCTGTGCGTCATGGCGGTCGTGGCCGTGGGCGCCGGCGCCCGGCTGATGAGCGGCTTCGCCCCTTCCGAGGTGCTGGACGCCCTGCGCGACGACGGGGTGACCTTCCTCGCCGGGGTGCCGACGACGTACCACTACCTGCTGGACCGCGCCCACCAGGAGCACACCCGGCTGCCTTCGCTGCGGCTGGGGTTCGTCGCCGGTTCGGCCGGCGGCGCCTCCCTCGGCAGCCGTTTCGAGGAGGCGTTCGGGGTCCCGCTGGTGGACCAGTACGGATCGACCGAGACCGGCGCGATCACCTCGAACCGGCCGACGGGCGACCGGGTCGCCGGGGCGGCCGGGCCGCCCGTTCCGGGGGTGGACATCCGCCTGGTGGACGGCGGTTCCGGTGCCGAGGTGCCCGACGGCGAGCAGGGCGAGGTCTGGGTCAGCGGCCCCAACCTGATGCTGGGCTACCACGGGCAGCCCGGCGCCACGGCGGAGGTGCTGCGGGACGGCTGGTACCGCACGGGCGATCTGGCCCGCCGGGACGCCCTCGGGCAGGTGACCCTGACCGGCCGTCTCAAGGAGCTGATCATCCGGGGCGGCGAGAACATCCACCCCGTGGAGATCGAGGACGTGGTGCGCACGGCGCCGGGCGTGGCCGACGCGGCGGTGGGCGGGGAGCCCCACGAGGTGCTCGGCGAGGTGCCCGTCGCGTACGTGGTGCCCGGTCCCGAAGGCGTCGACGTCCAGGCGCTGTTCGAGCACTGCCGGACGCGGCTGTCCTTCTTCAAGGTGCCGGAGAAGGTGTACGCCGTCGAGCGCGTTCCGCGCACCGCGTCCGGGAAGGTCACCCGGCATCTGCTGGCGGACGCGGATGCCCGGTTGCTCGGTACGGCGTCCACCGGCGCGCCCGGGGAGCGCGGGGAGCGCGGGGCCGAGCCCGACCGGGGCGAGTGGGCGAGCCGTCTCGCGGCGCTGACGGCGGCCGAGCGGGCCCGGACGGTGCTGGACCTGGTCCGCGCCGAGGTGGCGCTCGCGCTCGGCGTCGAAGCCGAACGGGTCACGCCCACAAGGCCGTTCGTGGACCTCGGCCTCGGCTCCCTCGCCGTCGTGGCGGTCGGGCGGCAACTGTGCGCGCTGGTCGGGCTGCGGCTCCCGGCGACCGCCGTGTTCGACCACCCGACGCCCGCCGCCTTCGCGGACCGGCTGGTCTCCGAGCTGACGGAGCCATCGGAGCCGACAGAACCGTCGGAGCTGACGGAGCCGACGGGCACCCGCACGGCCGCCGAAGCGTTCCCGGCCGAGCGCACGACCCCCGCGGGGCCCGACCCGGACGGCGCCGAGCCGATCGCCATCATCGGCATGGCCTGTCGCTTCCCCGGCGGGGTGGAGTCGCCCGAGCAGCTGTGGGACCTCGTCGCCGCAGGCCGGGACGCCACCTCGGACTTCCCCGCCGACCGGGGCTGGGCGCTGGACACGCTGTTCGACCCCGACCCCGACCACCACGGCACCAGCTACGTCTCACGCGGCGGCTTCCTGACCGACCCGTCCGCGTTCGACGCCGGATTCTTCGGCATAGCCCCGCGCGAGGCGACCGCGATGGACCCGCAGCAGCGGCTGATGCTGGAGGTCGCGTGGGAGGTCTTCGAACGGGCGGGCCTCGACCCGACCGGCCTGGCCGGCTCGGAGACCGGCGTCTTCGTCGGCACCAAGGGACAGACGTACAGCACGCTCGCCGCGCCCGGATCCGAGTACGAGGGCCATCTCGGCTTCGCCACCTCGGGCAGCGTGATGTCCGGCCGGGTGGCCTACACCCTCGGTCTGCACGGCCCCGCCGTCACCGTCGACACGGCCTGCTCCGCGTCCCTGGTGGCCCTCCACCTGGCCTGCGGATCCCTGCGCTCCGGTGAGTCGCGGCTCGCGCTCGCGGGCGGGGTCACGGTGATGTCCACCCCGGACGACATGATCACCTTCAGCAGGCACCGGGGCCTCGCCCCGGACGGCCGGGTGAAGGCCTTCGCCGGCGCGGCGGACGGCACCGCCTTCGGCGAGGGCGCGGGGGTGCTGCTGCTCGAACGGCTCTCGGACGCGCAGCGGGCGGGCCACCGGGTGCTCGCCGTGATCCGGGGCAGCGCCGTGAACCAGGACGGCGCGTCCAACGGGCTCACCGCGCCCAACGGCCGGGCGCAGCAGCGGGTGATCCGCCGGGCGCTCGACAACGCCCGGGTGGCCGCGCACGAGGTCGACCTGGTCGAGGCCCACGGCACGGGGACCATGCTCGGCGACCCGATCGAGGCCGAGGCGATCCTCGCCGCGTACGGGCGCGGCCGGGACCCTCAACGGCCGCTGTGGATCGGCTCGGTGAAGTCCAACATCGCCCACACCCAGGCCGCCGCGGGCATGGCCGGTGTCATCAAGCTGGTGGAGGCGATGCGGCACGCCGTACTCCCGGCGACCCTGCACGTGGACCGGCCGTCACCGCACGTCGACTGGTCGTCGGGGAACGTACGGCTGCTCGACGAGGCGCGGCCGTGGACGGCGGCCGACGGACGGCCCCGGCGCGCCGGGGTGTCCTCCTTCGCCATCAGCGGCACCAACGCCCATGTCGTCCTGGAGGAGGCCCCGCGCTCCCCCTCGGCCGAGGAGACCCCGGCCCCGGTCCGGGCGCTCACCGCCGTACCGTGGCTGCTGTCCGCGAAGTCCCCGGCCGCGCTGCGCGACCAGGCCCGCCGGCTGGAGTCGTTCCTGCGCGCGGCGCCCGAGCGGGATGCCGTGGACGTGGGGCGCACCCTGGCACTGTCCCGGGCCGGGCTCGAACACCGGGCCGCCGTCGTCGCGGACCTCGGTCGCGGCGCGGACGGGGCGGGCAGCGCGGAGGGCCTGCTACGCGCCCTCGGCGCGCTCGCGGAGGGCGAGCCCGCGGCCGGGCTGACCACGGATCACGCCGGTGCCGCCCGGACCACGGCGTTCCTCTTCACGGGCCAGGGCTCCCAGTGGGCCGGCATGGCCCGTGAACTGTACGAGGCGTTCCCGGTGTTCGCCGAAGCACTGGACACGGTGTGCGACCATCTGGCACCGCAGGTAAGGCAGTTGCTCCTCACCGCCGGCGACGCGGCGGACGGCGGACGCATCCATCGCACCGGTATCGCCCAACCCGCCCTGTTCGCACTGGAGGTCGCGCAGTTCGCGCTGCTGCGGTCCTGGGGGGTGCGTCCCGACGCGCTCGTCGGCCACTCCCTCGGCGAGCTGGCCGCCGCGCACGTCGCCGGGGTGTTCTCGCCGGCGGACGCGGCCAGGCTGGTCACCGCCCGGGGCGAGCTGATGCAGGCGCTGCCCGAAGGCGGTGCCATGATCGCGCTGGAGGCCACGGAGGACGAGGTCCTGCCGCTGCTCGCCGGCCGGGAGTCCCGGCTGGCGATCGCCGCCGTGAACGCGCCCCGGTCCGTCGTGGTGTCGGGCGACGAGGACGCCGTGGCGGAGGTCGCCCGGGCGGTGTCCGAACGGGGCGGCAGGACCAAGCGCCTGACGGTGAGTCACGCTTTCCATTCGCCCCGGATGGACGCGGTGCTGGAGGAGTTCGAGGCCGTGGCCCGGACCGTCACCTACCGTGCGCCGGACGTGCCGATCGTCTCCACGGTCACCGGCGCCCTCGCCGGTGCGGAACTGCTGACACCCGCGTACTGGACCGGGCAGCTGCGCTCGGCCGTCCGGTTCGCCGCCGCGGTGGGGACCCTGCGGGAGCGGGGCACCGACACCTTCGTCGAACTGGGCCCGGACGCGTCCCTGACGGCCCTGGTGCGTCAGATCGCCGACGACGCCGACAGGGGTGACGGGGGTGACGGGGGTGGCCGCGCGGGCGGCCACCGTGCGCTGCCGGTTTCCCGGCGTGACCGGCCCGGTGCCGCGACCGCCGTCGGTGTCGCCGCCGCGCTCCACACCGCCGGCGTCCCGGTCGACTGGGCGGCGTTCTTCGACGGCACCGCCGCCCGCCATGTCACGCTGCCGACCTACGCCTTCCAGCGCAAGCGTTACTGGCTGCCCGCACTCGCCGCCCCCGCCGCGTCACCGGTACCGACCGTGGCCGTGGAGTCGGCGGCCGGGGATACGGCCGGGGAGACCGCCGGGGAGACCGCCGAGAAGACGACCCCGTCCGGGCGGGTGCTCAAGCCGGGTGAGCGCCCGGAGGTCGCCGCCCGTCTGGCCGGCGTGCTCGCCGGACTGGACGAGGAGAAGCAGCTGCTCCACATGGTGGACCGGATCGCCACCCGGATCGCGGCGGTGCTCGGCCATGACAGCGCGGACGCCATCGACCCCGACGTGCCGTTCCTCGAACTCGGCGTCGACTCCCTCATGGCCGTGGAGATGCGCAACCAGTTCAGCGACTTCTGCGGGGTGAGCCTGCGCCCGACGCTCGTCTTCGAGCACCCGACCCCGGCGGTGCTCGCCGACCACCTGCTCGCGAAGGTGCTGGCCGCGGTGTCCGCCACGCCGGGCGTCGACGAGGACGCGGTGGACTTCGCCGCCGAGGTCGTCCTGGCGGCGGACGTCTCCCCCGCCGACGAGGTGATCTGGGTCGCGGACGACCCGCGGGAGGTGCTCCTCACCGGTGCGACCGGGTTCCTGGGCGCGTACCTGCTGCGCGACCTGCTGCGGACGACCCGTGCGACCGTGCACTGTCTGGTCCGCGGGGCCGACGAGGCGGACGCGTGGGCGCGGCTGCGCGAGAACCTGGAGTGGTACGAGTTCTGGGACGGCATCGACCCGGACCGGTTGTCCGTGGTCGTCGGCGATCTCGCCCGGCCGCTGCTGGGGCTGGCCCCCGAACGCTTCGACGCCCTCGCCCGCAGCGTGGACAGCGTCTACCACGCCGCCGCGACCGTCAACGGCCTCTACCCGTACTCGGCGTTGAAGGACGCGAACGTCACGGGCACCGCGGAGATCCTGCGCCTGGCCGCACGGCACCGCACCGTGCCCGTCCACCACGTCTCGTCCACCGGTGTGTTCGCCGCGGAGGCGGTCCCCGGGCAGGCCCTCCAGGTGACCGATCCGCCGGGCCCCGCCGAGGCGCTGTCGTCCGGCTACCGGCAGACGAAACTGGTGGCGGAGCAGATCATCGAACTCGCCAGGGGGCGGGGCCTGCCGGTCTCGGTCTACCGGGTGGACGAGATCTCCGGCGACTCGGAGCGCGGCTTCTGCCAGACCCACGACTTCGTCTGGCTGAGCATGAAGGGCATCGTGCAGGCCGGCGCCGTACCGCAGGATCCCGCCGGCATCTTCCACCTGGTGCCGGTCGACCACGTCAGCGCGGCGATCCTGCGGCTGTCCCGCGACGACCGGGCGGCGGGCCGCAACCACCACCTCGCCAACGGGACGCACCTCCCGTTCTCCGCGATGACGGAATCCCTCCGCTCCCTCGGCTACCACCTGGACGAACTCCGCTGGGACGCCTGGGTGCGGCGCATCCGCGCCGACCGCGACAACGCGATGGTCCCGATGATCGACGCCTTCGAATCGACCATCTACAGCGGACGCAACCACTACCTGTCCGTCGACACCTCGCAGACCCGGGAGCTGCTGGCCGGTACGGGCGTCGACTGCCCGCCGATGACGCGTGAACTCTTCGAGAAGTACGTCGGGTTCTTCGTCCGCGTCGGCTACTTCCCCGAACCGGGCGTCGGCCGCTTCCCCGAACCGGGCGCCGGCGACCTTCCCGGCGGCGACGCCGTGGACGGCGGTGCACAGGCCTTCCGGGTCCGGAAGGCGGCGCGGGAGGACCTTCCGGCGATGGCAGGCATCTGCTTCGAGGCCTTCAACGCCCTGAACGCCTCGCTCGGTCTCGCTCCGGAGTGGTCGTCGGTGGACGAGGTGACGGAGATGTTCCGGGACCGGCTCGCGGCCCCGGGCTGCCTCGCCTACGTGGCGGTCGACGGCGCGGGCTCCGTGACGGGCTCCAACTTCCTGGTCCTGGGCGAGTCCGTCGCCGCCTTCGGCCCGCTCAGCGTCGCGCCCGGCGCGCAGGGCGGCGGTGTGGGCCGGCTGCTGATGGACGAGGTGATCGGCGCGGCCGCCCGGCACGACCGGGACTCGGTCCGGGCCGTCCAGGTGACCAACAACCTGGGCGCGTACCGGCTCTACTCCTCGCTCGGCTTCGTCCCGTACGAGCAGCTGTCCCTGGTCGCCGGGTACGCACCGCCCACCCCGGCGAACATGGCGGGCTTCACGGTGCGCGCGATGACCGAGGACGACGTGCCCGCGTGCCAGGAGCTGTACCGCTCGGTCAACGGCCATGCGCGGGACGGAGAGATCCACATGGCGGCCAAGCGGGCCTTCGGCTGGTCGCAGCCGTACGTGGTCGTGGACCGGTCGAGCGGCACGCTCGCCGGCTACACCACGGGCCTGTCCGACCTGGGCCATCTGACGGCGGCCTCGGAGGCCGCGGCACGGGCGCTGTACACGGGCGCCGGCGAGCTGATGCGCCGGGCCGTCCCCGACGGCGCACCGCCCCGGCTGCGGATCCCGGGCCGGCTGCTGCCCGAGACCCTGAGCTGGGCGTTCCGCACCCGGGGCATCGCCCTGGAGCGGCTGGAGACGCTGGTGGTGCGCGGCTCGTACACGGCGCCGCAGCAGGGGGTGTACTGCCCGGGGCTGTCCTACTGAGGCACCGTCCCTACCGAGGCACCGCCGTACAACGCCGCGCACCGCCACGCACCGTCGTACAGGGAGCACGCGAGGGCGCTCACCCCGTAGCCGTCGAGGGCAGGGTGAGCGCCTTCGTGCGTCCGGAGGCCGCCGTTCGGTCGCCGTTGTTCGGTCGCCGTTGTTCGGTCGCGCGTCCGGAGGCCGCCGTTCGTCAGACCGGAGTGACCGGCACGTCCTCGCGCACGGAGCGCTCGCCCCTGGGTACGGCCAGCAGGGTGATGAGCACGCCGAGCAGGGCGAAGCCCGCCCCGACGGCGAACGCGAGCCGGAAGCCCTCCGTCATCGCGTCGGCCGTGGCCGGGCCACCGGCCTGCTTGCCCTCAAGAAGCTCCCTGATACGGGCGTTGGCCACCGAGGAGAGCACGGCGAGGCCGAGCGCGCCGCCGATCTGCTGGGTGGTGTTGATGAGGCCGGAGGCGAGACCCGACTCCTGCGGTGTCACACCGGAGACGGCGACGATGGTCACGGGCACGAACGAGAACCCGAGTCCGAGTGCCGCGACCACCGAGGGCAGGAGCACGTCCCCGGCGAACGTGCCGTCGGCGGGGATGCGGGTGAACAGCAGGAGCCCCACCGCGGTGAGCGCCAGACCGCAGGCGAGGACGGGCCTGGGTCCGACCTTGGTCACCAGCTGCGAGGCCGCACCGGCGGCGACGATGCTCGCCACCGAGAAGGGCAGATAGGACAGTCCGGCCTCCAGCGCGGAGAAGCCGAGCACCTGCTGGAGGTAGAGGGAGATGAAGAAGAACATCGACAGCAGCGCGGCGCCCACCAGCAGGGACACCGCGTTGGCGCTGGAGAGGTTGCGGTTGCGGAAGATCCGCAACGGCATCACCGGGTGCTTGACGAGGCGCAGTTCGACCAGGGCGAAGACCAGCAGCAGGACGGCCGCGAGGCCCAGCAGCCCGATGGTCCTGGCCGAGCCCCAGCCCGCCCGCTCGGCGTCCACGAGCGCGTAGACCAGCACGCTGAGACCGCCGGTGACCAGTGCGGCACCGGCGAAGTCGATGCCCGTGCGCTCGTGGCCGCGGCTCTCGCGGACGAACCCCGGCGTGAGGACGGCGGCGACGACGCAGATCGGCACGTTGACGAACATCACCCACTCCCAGCCCGCCCACTGGGTGAGCACACCGCCGAGCAGCACGCCGATGGCACCGCCCGCTCCGGCGAGCGCGCCCCAGATGCCGAGGGCCTTGTTGCGTTCGGCGCCTTCGGTGAAGGTCGTGGTGACGATGGACAGGGCGGCCGGCGCGATGATCGCGGCGCCGAGGCCCTGCCCCACCCGCGCGGCGATCAGCAGGCCCGCGGTCGGTGCGAGACCGCCGAGCAGCGACGTGGCGGCGAACAGGCCGAGTCCGGTCATGAACACCCGCCGCCGTCCGAGCAGATCGGCGGTCCGGCCGCCGAGCAGCAGGAAGCCGCCGAAGGCGAGTGCGTAGGCGTTGACGATCCACTGGACGTCGGAGTCGGCGAAGTGCAGGTCCCGCTGGATCGAGGGCAGCGCGACGTTCACGATCGAGGCGTCGAGCACCACCGTCAACTGGGCGACGGCCAGGACGACGAGCGCCTTCCAGCGGAGAGGATCCGGGGAGGAGGTCGAGGTCGAGGTCGAGGTCGATAAGGAGGAAGTGGGAGGCACGGCCATGGGAGGGATACGCTCCTGTGGGTTAAAGTGGTAACCGGAATCGGACTCACGGTTCCGGATGGCGACGATACGGAGGCGCGGTTCCCCTTGTCAAACACCCCTTCCCCTCCCCCTTCCCGTTCCAGCACACCCACCGGCGGCAAGCTGCGCTCCGACGCCGCCCGCAACCGGCTCAAGGTGCTCGACGCCGCCCGAGCCGCCTTCTCCGAGTCCGGGCGGGACGCACAGATGGGCGACATCGCCCGCCGGGCCGGGGTGGGCGTCGGGACGGTGTACCGCCACTTCCCGACCAAGGAATCGCTGGCGGAAGCGATCGTGGAGCACCGGTTCCAGCAGACCCTGGACTTCCTCAGGAACGAGGTGCTCCCCGACCCCGACCCCTGGCACGGCCTCGCCCGCTCCCTGGAGTTCTGCGGAACCATGCAGGAACAGGACCGGGGCTACGCGGAGACGGTCACCGCGATGGTCGGCGGCAGCACGTTCGACGCAGCGGCGATCGCCGAACTCAACGAACTCACCGACAAGGTGCTCAAGCGCGCCCAGGCCGAGGGTTCGGTGCGAGAGGACCTGACCGTCGCGGACGTGTCACCGCTCTACATCGGCCTCTGCCACGTCGTGCAGGCCGGGGTCACCGACTGGCGCCGCTACCTGGGCATCATCCTCGACGGACTGCGCCCGCGACGGTGCGCGGACTGCTCCGGCGACTGACACCGCCAGCCGCCGGGGGGGGCGAACCAGGAAAGCCGGGGGGCGAATCAGGAAATCCGCTGGCAAATCCCCCCACCTCCCCGAGCCTCTCGACAAGAACCTCCCCCGACAGTGAACCCGATGGGGAGCCGGCTGCGTGTCTACGTCTGTAGGGCGACTGCAGAGTCGGCTTACGTTCGCTCAGCCACCTGGTAACGAAAGGGAGACCCAAAGATGAAGATCCTGTTCGCCATCCGTGACGCGTCCTTCGCCAAGAAGAGCCTGAAGGCCAGCGCTTGGTACATCTGGTACTAAGCCGGCTGATCGGTACCTCCGGTACCTGAACAGCTGATCCGCCCCCGCCCCTGCCCCCCTCGCGGCCTCCGCCGGGAGATCGGGCCCGGGGCGGGGGCGGAGACCGGTCCCGGCAAAGTCTCGGAGACATCACATGGCACTCTCCCCCGCCTCCGCCCGTTCGCGAACCACCGTGCTCTCCCCCCGACTTGAGGCCCTGCTCAGGGACCATCTGGGCAAGGACGCCGTCCGGCTCGAACCCGACACGATCGGGGTCGCCGGGCCCGAGCTCACCGACCGGATCCTCGCCGCCCGGCGCGCCACCGAGATCGAACGGCCCACCTTCAAACCGCTGCACGGACGTTCGATCACCCGCACCGAGGCGTCCTCGGTGACGCGGACGATCGGCAGCGACGTGCGCGAGGCACTGAAGGCCCCGCTGCCGCCGAACATCGACCTGTCCGGCCCGTGGCCGCTCACCGGACACCTCTTCCTGCGCGACCTCATCCTCGGCCGGGACCCGCGCCGGCTGCGGATCCTGATGAGCCGCAACCTCGAACTGACGCCCCTGCTCACCTGGTTGGTGATCTCGGCCGGCGCCGCACTGCCCGGCAGGCCCAAGCCCGGCGACGACCTCACCGAACTCGGCAAGCTCACCGCGAAGGCCGCCAACTACCAGGACCGACGGTACGCGCTCGGCATGTACCGCCGAGCCGCCGCACCGGTCTGCTTCACCATCTCCACCCTGGTCGCGAACGCGCTCTGGCTCGGCGCGCCGTTCGACGACAGCACGCCGAACCGGAACATCATCTTCGAGTCGCTGCGCCTGCTGCCGCCGTCCTGGAACATCCTGCGCCGCGCCTCGCCCGAGTACCCCGCGATCGACCCGCGGATCGGCGCGGGCGACGACGTCCTCGTCCTGCCGCTGCTCTCGCACCGCGACCCGGCCCTGTGGGAGGACCCGCACGAGTTCCGCCCGGAGCGCTGGGACCACCTCGACCCGGACAGCACTCCCGGCTACCTGCCGTTCGGGCACTCCTCCGAACGCTGCTGGGGCCGGCACATGGTGATGCCGCTCGCCGAGCTGCTGCTGGACCAGATCCGTACGGCCGGCCTGGTCGTCGACCCCGAGCAGCGGACCGCCAAGGTGCCGCTGCTCGGCCTGCTCGGCGTCAGCGAGGTCCGCGTCCTGAAGCCACGCGATACACACTGATCACATGCACGCCGATCACATACGCACCGAACACAGCGCCACCGAACACAGCGCCGCCGAACCGGAGCTCGCCGACGGCCAGTTCTACGCCGACCCGCACGCCGCGTACCGCCGCTGGCGCACCGAGGGCGGCGCCCGCAAGGTCCGGTTCGGCGGCGCGGCCGGGCTCGAAGGCTGGGTCGTCACCGGCCACGCCGAGTGCCGGGCCGCCCTCACCGACCCCCGGCTGAGCAAGAAGGCCGTCACCGAGGCGTTCGCCCGACACATCGGGAACTCCGAGGGCGGCCCGGGCCGCGACCTGATGTCGCACATGCTCAACTCCGACCCCCCGGAGCACACCCGACTGCGCAAGCTGGTCCAACAGGCTTACACCGCGCGGCAGGTGGCAACCCTGCGACCGATGGTCGAGCGCCACGTCGGCGCACTGCTGGACCAACTGGACGGCCCCGACTCGATCGAGCTGATCAGCGAGTTCGCGCTGCCGCTGCCACTCGCGGTGGTCTTCGAGCTGTTCGGCGCGCCGCAGGCCGAACGGGAGAACCTCCAAGTGCGGGGCAACGCGGTCGATGCCGCCCCGGAGGACGGCGGCGAGGCGGACGGCGGAGCGGACGGCGAAGTCTCGGTGGAGACCGCCGAAGGTATGGCGGACTACCTGCGCGCCCTGGTCGACCACAAGCGCACCCACCCGGGCGACGACCTGATCTCCGAACTGCTCGCCGCCCAGGCGGACGGCGACCGGCTGACCGAGGCCGAGATCACCTCGATGGCGTTCCTGCTCGCCATCGCCGGCCACCAGACCACCGTCAACCTGATCGCGAACGGCATCCACGCTCTGCTCAGCCACCCCGAGCAACTCGCGGCGCTGCGCGCGGATCCGGCACTGCTTCCCGGCGCGATCGAGGAAGTCCTGCGCTACGAGAGCCCGTTCAGCATCGCCTCGCTGCGCCGCACGACCGAGCCGGTGACCATCGCGGGCACCACGATCCCGGCCGGCGAGTTCGTCCAGATCGCCCTGCTCGCCGCCAACCGCGACCCGGCCGTCTTCACCGACCCCGACCGCTTCGACATCACCCGCCCGGACGCCACCCGACACCTCGCGTTCGGCCACGGCATCCACCACTGCCTCGGCGCACAACTCGGCCGCCTCCAGGCCGAGGTAGCGTTCACCGAACTGCTGCGCCGCTTCCCCGCCCTGCGCCTGGCCGAACCGGCCGAGACCGCGCAGTGGCAGGACAACCCGAGGCACCGCGGGCTGCTCAGCCTGCGGCTACTGCTGCACTGACGCCGGCAGGCCCCCACCCGCCCAGCGCCGGTGGGGGCCGAGCACATCACCTGCTCGGTCCGGGCCCGCCCATCCGACGCACCCCGTCGAGGACCAACTCCACACACCAGAACGGTCTCCACCGCGGTAAGTGGCAACTCCCCCTGATAGCCGTGCTCCCACGCGCCGACTTCCAGGCCTCACTGCGGCGGCGCTGAAGCTCTACGACCTTCCCCATGCCCGGGGCCGACTACCCCAAGGCCAGCAACACTCACCGTGGCAACCGGCGACCTGCCCCGCCCCACTTCGCTTCGCCCAGCAGCACCCGCCGCGCACCTGTCCCACATGAACACCACCCGGCGGACAACCTCCTCAGCCACGCATCCCGCACAACCAGGCGAACAGACCTGGCCCCGCAAGACCATTCGGGCGCCGCCTCGTCACCATCGGCAGGCAGCGGCCCCGAATAATCTCGGCCACTGCCCCAGCGTCCAGCATCTACGACAGCAACAGGCTGCCCCTGACCTCGGACGGGTATCACTGCCGACGGTCCTCAACCTCCACGTGCGAGTACGCTTCGAGAACTCAGGCCACGACACCGACAACCACCCCTGAGGCAATGAAAGATGGCAACAACACATCGGCCGTTCGACGGATCCTCCACCAATCGAACTGAACCAATCAGGCCCCTCGACCGATAATCACCCCAGGTCAAAAAGCATCGGCCCCGCGCCCGCAGGGATTGCTCCGGGTGGGCCTCCAGCACGGCGGCTGCCGTCAGATCGGCCCCGCGCCCGCGGGGATTGCTCCCGGGGCAGCGTGCGGGCAGATCCAGGCGGGGCATCGGCCCCGCGCCCGCGGGGATTGCTCCTCGGGGTTCATGATCGAGTTCCGTTCTGCCGCATCGGCCCCGCGCCCGCGGGGATTGCTCCCTCCGCACCGAGCTGTCCGCCATCATCGGACCATCGGCCCCGCGCCCGCGGGGATTGCTCTGCCCGAGCCCCCACCCGCCGAGCAGGTCCGTGATCGGCCCCGCGCCCGCGGGGATTGCTCCTGCCCGTGCAAGGGCGAAGGCCACGGCACCGAATCGGCCCCGCGCCCGCGGGGATTGCTCCTCCCGCTGCATCTCGCGCTGCATCCACGCAAAATCGGCCCCGCGCCCGCGGGGATTGCTCCCGCTCGGATATCGCGTGGGCGGACTTCCACGCATCGGCCCCGCGCTCGCGGGGATCGCTCCCATCGGTCGCGATGGTGGGTGGCTCCAACTCCATCGGCCCCGCACACGCGGGGATTGCTCCCGCCGCTCGATGTCCTGCTCCACCTTGTACGGGTTGGCCCCGCACATGCGGGGATTGCTCCAGCACCGGCTCGCCGGGGAACAGCACGGCCCAGTCGGCCCCGCGCTCGCGGGGATTGCTCCTCCGCCGGCCGGTATCGGGCCTTGCGCTCCTTATCGGCCCCGCGCCCGCGGGGATCGCTCCGCCCCCGCTCGGCTTCGGCCGGGCGGGGGCGCTTCGTCGTTACGGGGTGTCGTGCGTCCACTGCCACACGCCGTCCGCGTCCGGCTCATACCAGGACCGTCCGTCGACGTACCGGCCATGCCGCCACCGTACGACCGGCATCGGACCATTCAGGTCAGGAACGTGGGGCGCGCCCGTACTCAGCAACCCAGCGCGAGGTGAGCACGATGTCTGCGGTCTCAACTGGGCGCCCGGTGGCCTGGTCGTAGTAGGTCCGTTCAATTGCCATCACCGGGACAGCGGGTGCAACGCCGAGGGTCTGAGCCTCAGGTCGCGTGGCAGCCCTGGCACTCACGCGCTCAACGGGCACGCCCACGTCGATGCCGAGGATCGCCATGCGGTCGGCGACGCCGATACCAGCGTGTGGACCGGCCTCGGGCAGGACAACCAAGCTGCCGCCAGTGGTGGCCATCGGTTCCCAGCTCTCTGCGAGCTGCACCGGGTCTCCGTCGGCCAGGTACACGTAGGTCGTGTGCATCACCGGATCGCCGGGCTGGATTTCCAGCCGGGCCGCGATGCGGGCCTCGGCGGCACGAGGCTGAGATTCGTGCCGCCAAGTACCGGCGACACCCTGTCTGGCGAGGGTGGCCTCCGTCGGGCTGCCGTCGCCGCGGGGTACGCGTTGACGGCGCACCAGGACGGTGGGCGGTTCCTGGCTGCGGACGTAGTAGCCGCGGCCATGGCGGGCGACGACCAGGCCCTCGGATTCGAGTAGCCGGTAGGCGTTCTGGCCGACGCCGTGGGAGTAGCCGAATTCCTCACGCAGTGCAGCGAGAGACGGCAACTGGGCTCCGGCTGCGAGCTGGCCGGTGAGGATCCGTTCGCGGATGTGGTCTGCGATGCGGAGGTAGGGGGATTCGGCGTCGCCTGCCATGCATGTCCTCCTACGTTCCGTGCTCGGTGGGTGACAGAGTATGCGGCCAGGCTCTACTGTATGTGTAGCCCTAATCCTTACATGTACTGAGGGATCGGTGCAGATCGGCATGTGCGCAGGAGCCGTGAAGGCTGCGCTCGGTCAGGCCACAGGCGCCCACGTACGCGTTACGCGCCCCAACGCTGGAGTAGTGCGCCTGAGCGTCCCCGCGTCTGTCGACGAATCAGTCGAACGCTGGGCTGATGTCCTGGCCATCGTGCAGTCCTGCACCTCATGGGGATCCACGGACGCAACTGGCGCGGTGGTCGTTTGGGCCGAACTGGAGGAGCCGCAATGATCGCCAGACCGGACGTCCCGTCCGGCATCGTCATCACTCTGGACACAGCCCGGGCCGGGCACTACGTCAGCGCAGAGTGTCAACTCGACGCCCACCACGGGTGTCCCGACGGCCTGCGGGACGAGTGCGGTGCTCGGGTGCTGGTATGCCTCTGCGACCCGTCGGGGTGCCCCTGCGTTCGCAACCTGCCGAGCGGATCTCCCACCGGTGGCCCGAACCAGCCCCTCGCGATCAGGTCGAAACGCCCTGATCAACCCTCCGTCCCCTCCCGGGCCTGACGACGACGTCGGCCCAGGAGGTTGCACCACTCGACACACCGAGAGGAGCACTACCATGATCATTCCCGAACCACCCCGGCGCTGGCGCCGCCCCCGACCGCTCCGGACCAGTTCGTGAGCGCGGCGACGTTCGACTCCGTCATCTCCACCGTGCTCTCCAACAACGAGGGCATGGACGTCGCGATGGCCACCCGGATCACCCGGGAAGCCATCGCGTTCGTGGTTGTGGGCGCCCGCCGCCCGCACCTGGCCATGGCGCCGTCCAGGATCGTGGACGAGGGCTGGCACGCGTTCCTCGTCCACACCGAGGCGTACGCCGAGTTGTGCGAGCGCGAGGGCCGGTTCGTGCACCACAGCCCGGGATTCGACCCGGGCAACTTCGACCAGGACATCATGGAGCAGACCCAAGCTGCCATCCGGGAGGCGGGCTTCGAGGTCGACCAGGAACTGTGGCGGCCGCCGACGGACGACAGCCTGGTGACCGTAGCGGCGAGCTGTCAGCACTCGCCCAGCTGTTCAATCAGGCCGATGAAGAAACCGGAGAAGCCCTGCACCAAGCCCGCTGAATAGCGGACTCGGAACGCGTAGGCTGCCGGCACACGAGTAGGAGGCATCCGATGGAGTGGATCGATCCGCGGTACGCAGACCTGGTCGCGTGCTACCGGCAGCAGGACTTCGAAGCTTTCGGGCCATTGCTCGAACGTCCCGACGGCGAGACTGTACCCCCGCGGCTCGGGTTCGTCATGGAGCCGCTTCGAGACGAGTAGCAGCAGGTCAAGGCCCTGACCGGCCCGATGGCCGGCCAGGGCTACTCGTCGCGGACCAGGCGCCAGAGTGGCACGCCGATTGCCCGCGCGATGGCGCCGAGTTGGTCGAGCGTCGCAGGTGCGAGGCCGTTCTCGATCCGCCCAATCGTGCGCCGGTCAAGTCCGGCGCGCTCCCCAAGCCGCTCCTGCATGGGGTCCGCCTGTCGCCTGAGCGAGAGAATCCGGGCCCCGACGTCTCGCCGGTCGCGGATCTGCTGTTCGTCGGGTTGGTACGGGGCAGGCACCCCTTGATGCTGACCGGATCATGATCAAAAGTCTGTACCGATATGCCGCCACTTATAGAGCATCCGTTCGACAGGCTTGACCCACCGCAGCCCGAAGGGACCAACCGGGAGCACACTCTGAGCGCCACCTACGCCATACCGGCCCCGCGCCCGCGGGGATTGCTCCGACCTGACCCGGGCCCAGCTGCTCACAGTCTCGTCGGCCCAGCGCTCGCAGGGATTGTTCCGCACATTGCCATCGCCGAACTCACGCTGCTGGCAACACACTTGCGTGGGCTGCTCCGCGGCAGATCCCCAACCCGCCCGGCGGACTTACTCCACAGCGCACCCAGCCAGCCCCTGACCTCGGGCAGGTACCGCTGCCAGCGGTCCTCAATCATCGTCTCAATCTCCACGTGCGGGTACGCTTCGGGGAGTCAGGCCACGACACTGACAATCAGCCCTGGGGCAAGGAAAGATGGCAACAACGCATCGGCTGTTCGACGGGACTTCTACCGATCGAACTGAGCCAATCAAGCCCCTCAGCCGCTAATCACCGCAGGTCAGGAAGTATCGGCCCCGCGCTCGCGGGGATCGCTCCCCGCACCGCCGGCCGCTCTCGTGACCGTCGAAATCGGCCCCGCGCTCGCGGGGATCGCTCCATCTCCTTGAACGTCCGGTACTTGCCGATGCGATCGGCCCCGCGCTCGCGGGGATTACTCCATCCCGGATGAAGCTCTGTGGGAGCGCATTCCGTCGGCCCCGCGCTCGCGGGGATTGCTCTGCGGGGCACATCGCCATCGCCGAACTCACGCTGTTGGCGCCACATTTGTGGGGACTGATCCGTGGCAGATCCCCAACCCACCCGGCGGACTTACCCCACAGCGCACCCAGCCAGCCCCTGACCTCGGACAGGTACCGATGCCAGCAGTCCTCAATCATCGTCTCAATCTCCACGCGCGGGTACGCTTCGCGGAGTCAGGCCACGACACTGACAACCAGCCCTGGGACAAGAAGAAATGACAACAGCACATCGGCTGTTCGACGGGACCTCTACCAATCGAACTGAATCAATCAAGCCCCTCAGTCGCTAATCACCGCAGGTCAGAAAGTATCGGCCCCGCACACGCGGGGATTGCTCCGCGCACGATCCGGTACAGGCCGTCGCCGTAGAATCGGCCCCGCACACGCGGGGATTGCTCCCAGTCGCTCGCGGCGGACGCCGCCGCGCTCAGATCGGCCCCGCACACGCGGGGATTGCTCCGACGTCGTCTCGGCGGGCATGATCGCAACCTGGTCGGCCCCGCGCGCGGGGATTGCGCCTTGGCATCCCCCGGCCGGTGATCTCGGCGGCCCAACCGGCCCCGCACCTGCGAGGGCTTCAAGAAGCCACTGTCGTGCGATCCGATCGGGGTGTTCGGCGTGGCGACGCCGGACACCGCTGCGCCCCACCCCGGAGACTCGAGGTGGGGCGCAGCGGCGTGTTCAGCGCATCAGATCATCTGCGGTGGCGGGCAAGCGTATGGACCGACCGTTCGTCACCATTCGCTGGAGAAGGGCGAACCCCTCCTGCTTCGAGACGATGAACCCGACGCACGCCACCGCCATCACGTCCTTGGTCCGCATCGTCGGGATCCCTCTGTGCCGCGCGAGGTCCAGCGACGCCTTGTCGTCGCTGATCCACGTGGCCTCTTTGAACTCCACCCGGGTGCTGATGACGTGCAGGGTCTCGGACTCCCCGAGATGCTTGAGCGGATCCGACGGGCTGCCGAAGAACACACCCTGTCGAATCCGCTCCACGGCCTCGGGGTCGTCGACTTCGATCGGATCCCCCAGCCAGCGGGAGACGTCAGGTGGGTCCAGGGCCGGCAGAAATCGAGATGATCGCTTGGCTTCGTACGCCACTGCTTCCGTCCATCGACCCCGGCCGCTCAGTACGTTTTCCAGGATGTCGAGCCTGGAGACGGACGCGAAGTTGCACAGGACCGTGTTGTCGGGAAAGCAGATGATCATGGGCTGAACGCGAGCTCCGTTCCGGGATCGGACGGTGCCGCCTGCTGCTGCTCAGGCTCGAGCTGGGCGGGCTCCAGGAGGTCCAGGAGCACGTCCGGGTCGAGGTCCAGGAGGGCTGCCAGCGGCCGGACTGTCGTATCACCCGAAGCATAAGCCTTGATTGCCAGCTCTGTTAGTCGTCGAGGATGCCAACCACGTTGGCTGCGCTCGGTGTTGACCATGTGCTGCTCCAGGGCCCCCGCGGCGCCGGCGATCCTGGCGCCGTCGGCTGTCAACATCGCTCCCCACTGCCTGCGCTGATCGGCAGTCAGGACTCCCAACACCTTCAACCGGGTTGCCATCGCGCTCGGCGACACGCGGTACTTCCAGGCCAGCTCCGCCACCAGGTCACCGCCGGCCGTTCGGTCCCGGGCGTCGGCCAGAACAGTGGTACGCGGCATCAGGAACTCCGCGGCGAACGCGTTCGCCTGCACTTCCATCGCAGTGGTCGACCGGCCCGGTTGCACCTTCTCGACGACTGCCTCGTCATGCGCGTCGCCGGCGAGGATATGGCCGAGTTCGTGGGCAAGGGTGAACCGCTGGCGTGTCCACACATTGGTTTTGGCAACGAGGATGAGGTCGAAGCTGTCGGTCGACCAGGACAGGCCGTCCAGCTTGTCGGGAAGATCGACGCCCGCGATCTCCACGCCGAAGGCCTGCTCGAAACTTGAGGCGAGGTTCTGGGTCGAGAGGGTCCAGGGGTCGGTTCCCACTGCTTCCAGGGCGGCCTGGGCGAGCTGTGTGCCGTCGATTCCCTCTGGGCGGTTGTGGGCGCGCCTCGGCAGGTCACTCCCGATCCGCGCCAAGGCGTCGATCACCTGCTCGTACCGGCCCAGGAGTGTGCGCACTTCGTCGGTGGTGTGCTCGCAGGCGCCCGCCTTCCGCGCGGCGGCGCCGAGCGCCGAGCGCGGCTCGACGCCGCGCAGCAGCCAGTCAACGGTTCTGCCGCCGAAATCGGCGATCAGCGCTAGTTCGAGGGAGGTGAAGCGGCGTTTCCCGCCAAGAGACTTCGACAGCTTGTCTGGGGAGATTCCAATGCGCTCCGCCATGACGGCCTGGGTCTCACCCGTTGAGCCGATGACCTGACGCACGCGTTCAATCAGTCCGGCATCCATGCTGCGACCGTACAGTCGCGTTGCGATTCTCGCAATCGACATGACCAGGTTGTGACCTGGGGTTCACCCGCCTGAGTGAGTGCACGGCGCGCACTGACGGCGACGCCTCGACAGGCACCCTGACCTGTGGAGATGCAATCGCGGCCACACGGTGATTGGGCGCCGCCAGGCGCAGTGGCGAGCCAGATCGGCAATGGCCGCTGCAATCATTGGTACAGACCACGCCGCACGTCATTGCTTCGGGGACGCGTCCACCCAAGCCCTCCCTGCGTAGGCCAGGACACGGCTGCGCAGCCGGTCAGGAGAGGCTGATGATCTGCAGAACTGTGACGCGGCGCGCCTCCTCGTTCAGCAGCAGTCGGCCTCGCGCTCGCGGGGGTTGCTCTCCGCTAGCATCAGTGCCGGTTCAGTGGCACGGGTCGGCCCCACTGTCGCGGGGATTACTCCACCTTCGGCACCATCAAGGCGAAGGCCGCGGTGTCGGCCCCGCACACGCGGGGATTGTTCCCCGAACAAGGCCAAGGGGACGGCTTGGGAGAGCTCGGCCCCGCGCTCGCGGGGATGGTTCGGGAGACCAGCCCATCACACCGGTGACCACCGGAAGCTGGTCTCGTCGAGAGGAAGAGGCATGAAGTCCGTCACGCGCCGCCTGCCTAATCGAACTGAATCAACTGACGGTCCCTGACACGAATCGCCGCAGGTCAGGAAGTGTCGGCCTCGCGCTCGCGGGGATCGCTCCGGGAAGATCCAAGCCCAGCTAGGCACGACCCCGTCGGCCCCGCGCTCGCGGGGATCGCTCCACGCTCTTGGGCCGGCCGCCCGGGGCCATCTTGTCGGCCCCGCGCTCGCGGGGATCGCTCCTGGCCCGCGGGGTTCGGTCTGACAGACCGCGCGTCGGCCCCGCGCTCGCGGGGATCGCTCCGGCGAGTTGGTCGGGTGGGAGTCGGGCGACACGTCGGCCCCGCGCTCGCGGGGATCGCTCCGGGTCGCCAGGGGCCAGGGCCCCGCTGTCGATGTCGGCCCCGCGCTCGCGGGGATCGCTCCAGGCCCGGCTCCCCGGCCCGCAGGCCGTTTCCGCCTCGCGCCTCCGGGTGGGGGTTGTCGGCATCAGGGGGATCTTGGTCGGCTCGCTACCTGGGCGACGGCTTCCGGCCCTCCCGGCAGTTGGGGGGATGCCGTCGTCGGTGGAGGCCAGGACTTTCTGGTGCTGCTCCTTCGTCCCGTGTGCCACGTTCGCGTGGTCCTTGGTCGACGGGAACGCCCGGTTGACCTTGGGGCATGCCGTCGTATCCCGCTAGTTCTGGTGCTCGGTCAGTCATGGGCCCGGATTCGGGCCCATGGCGTGATCTCTGGGGAGACATCCGGGTCTTCGGAAGCCGCCATGGTGCCCACACGGGCTCAATCGAACGCGTGCTTCTCTCTCCTTCGGAAAGGTGTCGACCTCCAGGTCGGGGTATGACACCCCCGTCGCCAGCGTGGGCAACTGGCTTATAGGCGAGACTATTTGTGGCCGACAAGAGGTGGTCCCGTTGTGCGGTATGCCGCACAACGGGACCACCGGCCACCAGCAGCCGAGCTGTCAGCGGGAATCCAGCTTCCGGACCCCGTGGCTCCGGAGGTGGGATTCGAGGGGCCCCGTCGGGCCGGCCGTGGGGGGCGCTCACGGCCGGCCCGGTCATGCGGGGGGGATCAGTGCGGGAGGTTCCACTTCTGGTTGTCGGCGCCGTTGCAGTCCCAGATGCCGAGCTGGTTGCCGTTGTTGGTGGCGAAGCCCAGGTCGTCCAGGCAGCGGCCGGACTGCGGGTTGAGCAGCGAGCCGTCGGACTGGGCCTTCCACTGCTGGGCGCCGCTGCCGTTGCAGTCGTAGAGCTGGACCATGGTGTGGTTGGCGGTGTTGCCGCCCTGCACGTCCATGCACTTGCCGAGGGCGCGCAGTGTCCCGTCCACTCCGACGGTCCACTTCTGGGCGTTCGTGCCGTTGCAGTCGTAGATCTGGACCGCGGTGCCGTTCTTGTTCTCACCGCCCTGGACGTCGATGCACTTGCTCGCGTAGCCGCTGATCTGCCCCTGCGGCCCGGAGACCGGCGGCGGCACCGTCCCGAGGAAGACGACCTGCGGGAACATGACGGTGTCGCCGAAGTTGCACATGGCGGTGCTCATCCCGCTGCCGACGACGGCTCCGCCGATCGCCATGCGCATGTACGGGCCGGTGTGGTTGACGTAGTACTGGCACTGCGCCTGCACGCGCCAGATCTGCAGGGGGCTGATGTCCGTACAGGTTCCGATGACCTGGCCGCCGCCGGTGGCGATGGCGTTACACCCGCCGGCCAGCGACGCGCCCGAACTCGCCTGCTGTGCCTGGGCAGTGGCGGGCGCGGCCTGGCGCGCGGCGGTGGATGCGGCCTGGGCGGCGGCGGGGACGCTGAGTGCTGCGGCGGAGGCCAGCAGCGTGGTCATCATGACAACAGCGGTACGGCGCATGAGGGTTGGGCCCTTTCCGTGATGACAGGGTGATGGCACTGCTCAGATGTTGCGCAGGTTTGGCCATGAGCATTGCAGTGCCACCTGGGGTCGTCAACGGATGTGAGCCGACGAGATGTCGCCATTCACCTCAGCTCATCCGCGACCTGCTCGTTCCCGCCGGGCGGGAACCAGAAAGGAGCCGAAAAGGAGCCGAAAAGGAGCCGGACGGGAGCCGGACAGGAGCCGAACAGGGACTGGATCCAGCCGAATTGACGCAATCTCAGCCCAGCGCGCGGTCGAGGTTGAAGGCCGCGCTGATCAGCGACAGGTGGGTGAAGGCCTGCGGGAAGTTGCCGAGTTGCTCGCCGGTCGGGCCGATCTCCTCGGCGAACAGCCCGAGGTGGTTGGCGTAGGTGAGCATCTTCTCGAAGGCGAGCCGGGCCTCCTCCAGGCGACCGGCGCGGGCCAGTGCCTCCACGTACCAGAAGGAGCAGATCGAGAAGGTGCCCTCCGAGCCGCTCAGGCCGTCCGGACTGGTGGCCGGGTTGTAGCGGTAGACCAGGGAGTCGGAGACCAGGCCCTTGGTGAGCGCGTCCAGGGTGGAGAGCCACTTGGGGTCGGTGGGCGAGATGAATTTGGCCATCGGCATCATCAGCAGCGAGGCGTCCAGCTCGCCGTCGTCCAGGGACTGGACGAACGCGCCCAGCTCGCTCGACCAGCCGCGCCGCATGATCTGGTGGTAGATCGCGTCCCGGGTCTGCCGCCAGCGGGGCAGGTCGGCCGGCAGGCCGCGGCGGTTCGCCATCCGGATCGCCCGCTCCAGCGCCACCCAGCACATCAGCCGCGAGTACACGTAGTTCCTGCGGCCCCCGCGGGTCTCCCAGATGCCCTCGTCGGGCTGGTCCCAGTGGTCGCAGAGCCAGTCCGCCACCATGCCGACGTCCTCCCAGCCGTCGCTGCTGATCGGCTGCCCCCACTTGTCGTACAGGTAGATGGAGTCGATCATGGCTCCGTAGATGTCCAGCTGGAGCTGGCCGGTGGCGGCGTTGCCGACCCGGACGGGTGCGGAGCCCAGGTGGCCCTCCAGGTGCGGCAGCGCGTACTCGGGCAGCTCGGTGCGCCCGTCGATGCCGTACATGATCTGCAACGGGCCGTTCGCGGCGGTGTCGCGCATGCGCTCGAAGAGGAAGCCCATGAACGCCTCGGCCTCCGAGGTGAACCCGAGGCGCAGCATGGCGTAGACGCAGAAGGCGGCGTCGCGGACCCACATGTACCGGTAGTCCCAGTTGCGCTCGCCGCCGACCTGCTCGGGCAGGCTGGTGGTGGGTGCGGCGACGATCGCGCCGGTCGGCGCGTAGGTGAGCAGCTTGAGCAGCAGGGCGGAGCGGTGGACCATCTCCCGCCACCGCCCCTGGTAACGCGACCCGGCCAGCCAGTGGCGCCAGAACCGGACGGTCGCCTCGAACTGCTCCTCCGCCTCGGCGCGCGGACACGACCGGGCCGGGACGTCGTCGCCGATCTGGTCGAGGGCGAACACGACGGAGTCGCCCTCCAGGAGCTTGAAGTGCGACCACACGTCCAGTCCGTCGGTCTCCAGCGGCGCGGTGGCGGTCAGCGCGAGGGTGAGCGACGGGGAGCGGAAGACCGCGACGTGGCCTTCGAGGGACACGGTGTGCGCCTCGGCGCCGTAGCCGAAGCGCGGGGCGATCCGCGCCCGGAACGGGAGGATTCCCCGGACGCAGACCAGCCGGCGGATCAGCCGGTGCCGGGCGACCTCGGGCGACTCGTCGGCCACGGGCATGAAGTCCTGGATCTCCGCCACGCCGTCCGCGGCGAAGAAGCGCGTGATCAGCACGTTCGTGTCGGGGAAGTAGAACTGCCGGGTGCGGGTCGGGACGTCCGCGGCCAGCTCGAACGATCCGCCCCGGTCCGCGTCGAGGATGGCCCCGAACACGCTGGGCGCGTCGAAGCGCGGACAGCAGTACCAGTCGATGGTGCCGTTCGTGCCGACCAGGGCGGTCGTCCGGAGGTCGCCGATCAGGCCGTGCTCGGAGATCGGCAGGTACCGGCCGCTGTCCGCCTGCTCGAAACCCGTCGTGTCGAACGCCATGCCGACCTCCCCGCCGCTGTGGCGCGGGCTTGGAGACGAAGCCTTCCCAGCCATGGTAGATCGCCGTCGGCATGAAGGCCGGGCCGAGCACCGGCCGGGCCTCGCGGGCCCCTGCCGGTGCGGGCCCGGCCGGGGCGATCTCCGGCCGGTGCGGCTTCCGCCGTGGGCGCGGCCCCTCCCGTCCCGGCCGGGCAGGAGGGGCCGGACACGACGGGCCGGGCACGAGGGGCCACGCCCCGTGGTCAGCGGGTGACGCTCCAGACCAGGCTGCGGGTCAGCGCCGGGGTCAGGGCCGGGTCGATGACGGCCGAGGTGGGGTCGTTCGCGACGGCCTTGAGCTCGTGGGCGGCGGGCTTGGGGCCGGTGGGGCCGAGGTCGGAGACGGCGATCGTCTTGCGGTCGCGCAGGGCCGTCACCTCCTTGCCGTCGAGGTACCACCGCAGCTTGGTGCCGGAGACCGGGAGGTCGACGGTGAGGCGGTCGGTCGCGGTCAGCCGGGTGGTGACGGGCGTGGCGCTGGAGAGGGTGGAGGCGCGCCGGTAGAAGCCGGCGATCATCGCCTCGCGGCCGGGCAGGTTGAACTCGCGGCCGAGCGAGCGCATCACCGAGTTGTCGGTCGGCCGGTTGAGGCCGGACGGGTAGTTGCTGGCGCCCTGGTAGGCGCCGACCTTGCCGCCGTCGGGCGAGGTCTTGCCGAGCCAGCGGTACCACTTGGTCTTGTCCTGGCGCATCCGGTCGGCGCTCAGGGTGGTGATGTTGGGCTGCCCGGGCTCCGCGCCCTGGTAGGGCCCGGCCCCATCGGCCCAGTACTCGTCCGCGAGCTTGCCCAGCGAGTGGCCGGTCTCGTGCACCGCTATCTGGCCGGATGCGCCGTTGCCGCCCGCCACGGTGGCGATGCCCTCGTACCCGAGCGGCGACTGGGTGCTGCCGTAGCCGGCGCCGCCGTACTTGGCGGTGTTGGCGACGACGATCACGAGGTCGGCCTGCGGGGCCTTCGCGGCGTAGGCGTCGACGGCCTTGACGTCCACGCACAGCAGCCGCTCGATGGAGTTGCACCAGAAGTGCGAGCCGAGGGCGGTCTTGCGGACGGTGTTCTGCTTCGGGTCCCCGGAGACCCCCGACTGTGCGGAGACCGCGCCCACGGCCCACACGTTGAACAGCTTGCGGTAGGTGGCGTAGGGCTCGACGGCGCTGATGTCCTTCCACTTCGCCGCGGCGTCCTTGCGGAACTTGTCCTGCTCCGAGGCCGTGTAGCCGTCGCCGATCATGACCACGTCCAGCTTGCTGTCCGTGCTCCCGTTGTTGACGACCTTCGTGACGGCGCCGTCCCCGGCAGCGGCCCCGGCGGCGTCCACGCTCATGGACTGCTCGGCGACGAAGGGGGACGCCGAAGGGACCTTGGTCCGGCTGATGGCGCCGTCCTCGGCGAAGACCTCGACGTCCTGGTCGCCCGGGAAGGCGCCCGGGAAGGCGTCCGGGAAGGCGGTGACGGCGGCCGGGTCGGACGGCACGTCGACCGGCTCGGACGGGGCGGCGACCGCCGGGCCGACGCCGACGGCGAGGGCCGCCAGCGTCGTGACGCCGGCCAGGAGGACCGAGGTGAACCTGCTGTTGCGCAAAGGAGTTTCTCCGAAATCGACGGGCGGCGAGGGCCGGTGACGAGCTTTCCGGGACATGACGCGCGGTGCCGCACGGTCCCGCGCCGTGACACCGCCGCCCCTCGCCAACACGGCCGCACCAGGCCCGAGCTGACTGGGCGACATCGCCCGGTCGCCACCTCACCGGTGGATACGGCCGGTCCCCCACGAACGGTTCACACCGGCTGCCGCCATGGTGGTGACGGCGTCCTCGAAGTGGTCGACGACGGCCAGGCGGCCGGAGATGTCCACTCGTACGATGCCGCCTGCGCGCAGCCGGCCGAATGAGGGAAGCCCGGGCCCAGTCATGAGTAATCCCCGGGTGTGGCACGGGACTTGAGCACACTCCCGGCCCGGGCTGTCGCGAGCACGGCCGGCGACAGCCGAGTGGCCAGGTTCCTGGCCAGGATGCCGCCGCGGCCGGCCGGGACGAGCAGCGCGAAGGCCGCTCGTACGGACTGCCGGGCCTGGTCCACCAGCCCCCGGTGCGCGGCCTCGTAGCGGGCCAGGGCCGCGCGGTGGTCGGCGGGATCGGCGGCCAGGGCATCGGCCAGGCCGTAGGCGCCCGCCATGGCCAGGCTGGAGCCGCCGCCGAAGAGCGACACGCAGGACGCGGCGTCGCCGAGCAGCGCGACCCGGCCCCGCGACCACTGCGGCAGCCGGACCTGGCTCACCGCGTCGACGTACAGTTCCTCGCTCTTGCGCACCTGCGCCAGCACCTCGGGCGCGCGCCAGCCCATCCCGGCGAACGCGGCGGTCAGCAGTCGCCGGTGCTGCTCGGTGTCGCGGTGGTCGAAGTCCGGCACGGCGGCGGACCGGACCATGAACGCGGCCAGCGGCCTGCCGCATCCGGGATGCACGCAGAGGGCGCGGCCCGGCGCGTTGTGGATCGCCACTTCCCGCAGGTCGCCCGCCGCCCCGGCCAACGGCATGGTGGCCACGTACATCCCCAGGTGGCGGACGAACCCGGACTCCGGGCCGAAGGCCAGCCGGCGGACGGCGGAGTGCAGGCCGTCGGCGCCGACCACCAGGGCGAAGCGGCGGGGGCGGCCGTACTCGAAGGTGACGTCGACACCCGCCTCGTCCTGGCTCAGGCTCGCGATCGAGTCGCCGAACACGAACTCGGCGTCGTCCCGGCTCGCTTCGTGGACGATCGCGGCGAGATCGCCGCGCGGCAGCTCGACCGTGTCGGCCCGGGCCGCGCCCGACAGGCCCCGCAGGTCGATCCTGCCGACCCGGCGGCCCGCGCCGTTGTAGAAGCCCACACCGGTCACCTGGGTGGCGGCCGCACGGAGGCGGTCCCTGATCCCCATCCGCTCGGCGACCTCCATCGCGCGACCGGCGACATCGACCGGGCTGCCGCTGGAGCGCACGGCCGCAGCCCGCTCGACCACGGTCGGCTGAAAGCCGTGGCGGGCCAGCCAGTGGGCGAGCGTCGGTCCGGCGATGCCGGCCCCGGAGATCAGCACGGTGCGATCGGCCGTCTTGGTCGAGGCGTTCATGGACGCTCCTTCTGTCATCGCCTGATCGCGTGTCATCGCCTGATCGCGGTCAGGCCGACTCGCGGCAGCCGTCGCCGGTCAGCGGTCGCGCCGGCGCTCCCGGACTGACCATCGGTCAGTAATTCGACGCTACGCCCTGACCGCCGGTCAGGCAAGGGACAGCGACTAGGCTCCCCGTATGACTGCCGAGAACCCCGACACCCGGGCACGGATCCTCGCGGTGGCCCTGGAGGAGTTCGCCGCGCACGGCTACCACGCCACCTCGGTACGCGGGATCGCCGAGCGGGTGGACGTGACGAAGGCCGCGGTGCTGTACCACTTCCCCAGCAAGGCGGACATCCTCGGCGCGCTGATCGAACCGATGCTGGACGACCTGGACGCCGCGCTGGCGCCCACCGGCCCGCCGGATCCGGCCGCAGTCCGCTGGGCGGCGATCGAGGGGCTGCTCGACGTCTGGCTGCGCCACCGCGACCTGCTGCGGATGAGCCTGTACGACGCGGCGCCGGGCCTCTCGGGCCCGGGCTTCACGCGCTTCCGCGACGGGATGATGCGCGCGAACGTCCTGGTGGCGGGGCCCCACCCGGACTTCGTCGCCCGGGTGCGCGCCGCCCAGACGATCGCCATGCTCTCCGACCCGGTGATCCTGCTCGCCGACGCCCCGCCCGAGGACCTGCGCGCCTGCGTCCTGGCCGGGGTGCACCGGCTGCTGGACGGCCCCGAACCGCCCGCCGCCGGCCCTGGGCGCGTCGGCGGTGAGCGGCGCGGCCGACCGAGCGCGATGAGCCCGGCGATGGTCGACACCGCCCGGCGCCTGCACGCGGCCGGCCGCACCGCCGAGCAGATCGCGGCGGCACTCGGAGTCTCCCGGGCGACGGTCTACCGCCACCTGCCGACGTAGCCGGGGACACGAGAACGGCCGCCAGGCAGCGGCCAATAATGAGACTTAATTGAGACACCGAAGGTCATCTCAGCGGTGATGCCGGTCGGACAGGCGCAGGAAGTGTCCACCCCACCGGTGCTCCGGGTCTCGCGGTGCGTCACGCGCCGCTGGCCTCCTCGATGCCCGATCTCGCGGCGGCGTCCTGCTGTTGACGGGGCAGAGCGACCGGCCCGGTCCCGGGACGGGCGTCAGGAGCGCGGATGAGGCGCCGCACGAGCGGGTTGACGGGCAGGGTCGCGGCGAAGGCGGTGACGAGGAGAACGGTGAACAGCCGGTCGCCGATGATGCCGAGGTCACGGCCCAGCGTCAGGATGAGGACCTCGCCGAGGCCCTTGGTGTTGAGCAGGACCGCCACCGTCGTGGCCTCACCGCGCGGCACGCCGATCAGCCGGGCACCCAGTCTGGCGCCGGCGAACTTGCCGCCCCACGTGACGACCAGGAACACCACCACCGCGACCAGGCTTCCGGAACCCAGCCCGCCGATGTCCACGGACAGCCCGGTGAGCGCGAAGAAGACCGGCACCAGCAGCGCCCCCGCGTGGCGCATCGGCGCCTCGACGGCGTGCCGCAGTTCCTCGGCGGCGTCGCGCGGCATGGCCAGCCCGAAGGCGAAGGCGCCGATCACGGCGTGCATGCCGAGCCACGAGGTGGTCCACGCGGACAGCAGGATCCCGCTGCCGAGGGTCAGCAGGACGAGCAGGGGATGTCCGTCGGCGCGGACCGGCCGGCGCAGCAGGCGCCGCAGCAGCGGGCGGATCACGAAGGCCATCGCCGCCGCGTAGCAGGCGAGTTCGGCGAGCGAGAGGAGGACGTGGTCCGAGCCGCCGCTCCGGGCCACGGAGGCGATGCAGGCGACGCCGCACCAGGCGGTGATCTCGGTGAGCGCCCCGCAGGCCGTGGCCATGGCCCCGGTGCGGGTCGCCTGCAGCTGGTTCTCCCCCACGATGCGCGCGAGCACCGACAGCGCGCTGGCGGACAGCGCGATGCCCAGGAACACGGCCAGCAGCACGGGGGACGTCTCCGTACCGATGAGGCGGGGCCACCTGGCCGCGAGGACGGCGGCCAGGGCGACCGCGAGGGCGAAGGGCACGGCGACGGAGGCCGCGGTGACCGCCACCACGGTGCGGACCCGCCCGTTCAGCTGCTTCAGGTCGAGTTCCCAGCCGACGGCGAACATGAAGAGCGCGATGCCCAGTTGGGCGATCACCGACAGGTGCTCACGGACCTGGGGCGGGAAGAGGACGTGCGGGAGGTCGCCCGGCAGCAGCCCGAGGACGCTCGGCCCCAGGATCACCCCGACCGCGATCTCGCCGACCACCACCGGTTGACGCAGGCGAGTGCGCAGCGGCGACAGGGCGAGCCCGATCAGCAGGATGGTCGCGATGTCGGCCAGCGCGGTCGAGGAGGAGCCTTCCATGGTCGTGCGCCTTCCTGGAAACGGGGACCTGCGCGGCCCGGTGACGCGGCCCCTGCATTATCGGGAAGGGCCCGTTCGTCGACGTAGCGTTCCCCGCGTGTCGCGGTCGCGTGGCTCCTCCCCCGCGCCCCGACCCGGACCTTCACGCCCTAGTTGGTGCCGGCGGTCAGCTCGCTGAACAGTTTGTTTGCCGACTCGGAGGCGAACTGGCGCTGGAGCTCGGCGCGGGCGATCTGCTTCTTGAACTCGCCCTCGTAGCCGGTGAAGCCCGCGTTGTGCATGGTGTCGGTGATCCACGTGGCGAACGCCTGGTAGTTCCAGATGTGTGGCAGGCAGGTCTGCGAGTAGCTGTCGAGGAGGCCGGAGTCGCCCTCCTTGGCGTGGCGGATCACTGCGCGGGCGAAGACCTCGGTGTCGTGCAGAGCGAGGTGGATGCCCTTGGCGCTCATCGGCGGCACGATGTGCGCGGCGTCGCCCAGGAGGTAGAGGCTGCCGTAGCTCATCGGGTCGAACACCACACTGCGCAGCGGAACGATCTGCTTGGACAGGATCTGCCCGCGCGAGGGCGGCGTGCCGAAGCGGGCCTCCAGCTCGCTCCAGATCCGCTCGTCCGGCCACTGCTCGGGGGTGTCGTCGACCGCGCACTGCAAGTAGATCCGGCTGGCTTCGGGGCCGCGGGGGATCATCCCGGCCAGTCCCAGTTCGTGGATCGCCATGCCCGAGGGCTTGGTCTCGGTGGCGGCCAGGACGCTGAGCCAGGAGTAGCCGTACTCGTGGGAGTACTCGGTCAGCGCGGAGGCGGGGATGGAGCGGCGGGAGACGCCGTGGAAGCCGTCGCAGCCGGCGATGAAGTCGCAGTCGACGGCTCGCGCCGCACCGTCGGCGTCCCGGTAGCGCACCACGGGGTGGCCCTGGGTGAGGTTTTCCAGGGTGACGTCTGCGGCTTCGTAGCGCAGGTCACCGCCCTCGCGGAGGAAGACCTCGGTGAGGTTGCGCACCAGGACCTGCTGCGGGCAGTACAGGCTCTCGTTGTTGTCCTCGTCCACGTCGATCGGCATCGCGTGGCCGTCGATGTAGAAGCCGCCCTCGCTGTACGGGATGGGGTCGCCTGCGAGGACCTCCTCCAGGCCCCATTCGCGGAGGAGGCGCACGCCGAAGGTGTCGATCGTTCCGGCGCGCTGGCGCTTCTCGACGTAGGCGCGAGGGTGCTTCTCCAGCACGACGCAGTCGACGCCGTTGCGCAGCAGGAAGTTGCCGAGAGTCAGACCGGCGACGCCGGCCCCGATGATGACGACGGCCGTGTCGTCGTGTGTCTCAGTCATGCGTGCGAGCCCTTCATGATCCGTGCAGTGGTCGGTACGCGCCGAGCGCGTACGTCGCGGCGGCGGCCGTGAGGTCGGAGGGCCGGCGCTCGCTCGCTGTCCACTATGGAAGACCCGGCGGGCCGCGAACCACTGGTAAGTCGACACCCGATACCGGAAACCCGCCAAGCTGGCTCTGGCGTCGCGCGCTGTGCACCTGACCAGCGCGAACCGCCCGGGTGGGGGCTAGCGCGCGTGGAAGCGCAGGCCGGCCTGATAGCGGCCGGGGGTCTGGCCGACGACTTCGGTGAAGGCGTCGATGAAGGTGGACGGATTGGACCATCCGCACGCGACCGTGGTCTCCGTCACCGTCATCCCGTCGGTCAGGTGCGCCAAGGCGTGGTGGATGCGCAGCGTGGTCCGCCAGCGGTGGAAGCTCATGCTCAGCTCGGCGTGGAACAGGCGGCTGAGCGTGCGCTCGCTGGCTCCCACCGCCTGGCCGAGCTCGGCCAGGGTGCAAGGCCGGGCGGGGTCCGCGCGCAGCAGGTCGGTGGCGGCGCGCAGCCGGTCGTCGCTCGCTTCGGGAAGGTGGAGGGAGGTCTCGGCGGCGTCGGCCAACTCGTCCACGATCACGGCGAGCAGGCGCCGGTGGGCGCCAGGCCGCCGTTCTGGCTCGTCGGTGAGCGCCAGAAGGGCCTCGCGCAGCAACGGGCTTACCGCGAAGACGCTGGGGTGATCGATGAGCACGGCGCACAAGTCGAGTGGGACGGACACCAGCCGTACGTCGGTCTGCCCGTAGAAGCGGTGCGAGTGGGCAAAGCGCGGAGGCGTCCAGGTGATCCGGTCCGCCGGGGCGACCCACGTGCCGCGCTCCGTCGCCGTGACCAAGGCGCCGGCGGCGGCGTAGACCAGCTGACCGTGGACGTGGCTGTGTGGATCGAGCTGAAAGCCGTGCGGCAGCCAGGCACCGCCTTTCAGGATCTCCTCGTCTGCATCGGCGGGCAGCGGTGAAGTATGGCGGGTTGTCGGCATCGGGCGTCAGTTTACCGGTGGTCTCGCGCAGAGCGTCGCGCCGACAGTGGTCGCATGACCACGGTGACGCTCAAGTCCCGTCCCCGGTGGAGGTAGCGGTGGCCTCCCGGATCCAGCGCCCGCGCAAGCGGCGGATGCTGTCGTTGACCGTGCAGGGAAGCGAGCAGCCCAGTCCGCATTTCATGACCGTCACGCTCGGCGGCGAGGACGTCCAGCACCTGGAGCGGGCAGGCTTTGTCGCCTTCCCCGCCGCCGTATGGGGCGCCTTTGCCGCGGCCGTTCGCCAGGGGGAGTTCCCGGCTTGGCGCACCCGGGCCGGGCCGGTCAGTCGTGGGGGCGGGCCAGCAGGGCGGCCGAGTTCGGGTCGCCGACGAAGGTCGCGGCCACTCCCTTGACCACGGCCAGCGCGGCCGGCAGTGCCGCCACGGCCGCCGCCTTGAACGCGCCGATCGACGTCAGGTCGAATCCGTCCGCCAGCAGCAGGCCGAGGAACGCCACGGCGTAGGTGGCGACGGTGCGTTCGGCCAGGTCGATGATGAACTTCCGCATGGTCGGGACTCCTTCGCGGTGAAGGTGCAGAGGTACACGGGGGGCGCTCGGAATCGCCGTCCCTGGTGTACACGTTCACGCTGCCGAGTTCCGACGACGGGCTCGGCGGTCCAGTCCGGTGCCCCGCACACGCGTGGTGTGCGGGGCACCGGCTCCAGGGTCACCCGGGCGTCACAGCCCGGCCGTCACCCTTCGTGCAGGGCCCACTTGCTGCTGTCGACCTGCACCGTTCCGGGCAGCGCGATGAGTTCGGGCTTGAACAGCGGTGGCGCGCCCATCGCGGGCTCCCAGGTGGCCAGCTTCTCGTCCTGCGGAACCTCGATCCGCCGGTCCGCGGTGAGGTCGGCGACGACCTTCAGGAGCAGTCGCACGCCGAGCGGCGCCAGGTGGTCGCGCCACAGGCTCTGCGCGGTCGAGCCCGGAGGCACGAACAGGTGCTCCTGGGCGGCGAGCGGGCCCGCGTCCGTGCGCTCGGTGAGGTGGTAGACGCTTCCGCCCGTCACCTTGTCGCCGTCGCGGATCGTCCACCGGATGGCGTCCCGGCCGCGGTGCAGCGGCAGCAGGCTGGGGTGGTACCCGATGGTGGCGACGGCGGCCCGGGCGCGGGTCTGGCGGCCGAGGAAGGCGTGCGAGTGCGCGGCGACGATGATGTCCACCCCGTCCGGGATGTGCCGCGCGCGCAGTTCGGCCGAGTCCGTCCACGGGACGTCCTTGTGGTACGCCCAGGAGCGCAGGCGGTCCCAGCACATCGCGTCGCCCTCGTCGGACTTCCCCTTGCGCAGCCGGGGGGCGGCTGCGCCGACGATCTTGTGCCCGTCGTCCGACAGGGCTTCCGCGACCGCGACCGCGAATCCCCCTTGTCCTGACATGTAGATGTTCATCCGGATCAGTCGACCTCTTTCAGTCCGCGGTGGTCGGGCTCGAACCGCACCGGCATCGTGGAGAACCCGGTCAGGAAGTTGGACCGGATCCGCAGCGCCTCCTCGGTCTGCTCGAACCCGGTGGTGAAGTCCCGCAGGGCCGTGAGCAGTTCGGCGATCTCCACCTTGGCCAGGTACGAGCCGACGCAGAAGTGCGGGCCGTAGCCGAAGGCCAGGTGCTTGTTGGGGGTGCGGCCGAGGTCGAACACCCCGGGCCGCGCGAAGACCCGTTCGTCCCGGTTGCCGGAGGCGTGCCAGAGCGTGACGATGTCGCCCGGGCGCAGCCGTACGCCGTGCAGTTCGGTCTCCCGTACGGCGCTGCGCCCGAAGTGCATCGTGGGAGAGGCCCAGCGCAGCACCTCGTCCACGGCGGTCTCGACCGCGACCTCGCCGTGCTTGAACCGCCGCCACTGCTCGGGCCTGGCGGCGAGCGTGTGGACGCAGTCGATCATCGTCAGCCGGCTGGTCTCGTCGCCGCCGATGATCAGGCTGTAGCAGTTGAGCACGACGTCCTCGTCGGACAGCGGCACACCGTCGATGGAGCTGCCGATCAGCATGCTGATCACGTCGTCGCCCGGGGACTCGCGCCGCTCCTCGACGACGTCCAGGAAGTACATCAGGATCTCGTTGCGGGCCATCTCGGAGTCGACCTCGTCGACGTCCTCGTCCTCGGCCGACAGCGCGGTCTTGGTCAGGCCGAGCAGGTAGTCCCGGTCCTGCTCGGGCACGCCGAGCAGGTTCGAGATCGTGGTCATCGGGATCCGGCCGGCGATCTCCTCCGCGAACTCGCAGCCGCCGGACTCGACGGCCTCGCGGATCCACTGCCGGGTGTTGACCCGGACCGTCCGCGCGACCTCGTCGAGCACCCTCGGCGAGAGCACCCGCTGGAGAATCTTGCGCAGTTCGTGGTGCCGGGGCCCGTCGGTGACGGCCAGCATCCGGCCGGCCCCCGCGTCGCCGCCCTCCAGGAGCGTGACGAGCACGTTGCCGCGCTCGGACGTGAAGTTCGCGTTGTCCCGGTAGGTGGCCATGATGTCGTCGTGGCGGGAGAGCACCCAGAACCCCCGGCGGCCGTCGACGGGCGGGTTCCAGTGCATCGGGGCGGTGTCCCGCAGGGTGCGCCAGAACCCGTCGAGGTCGTGGTCCGCGAAGGTGGCCGGGTCGCCCAGGTCCACGGTGTCCGGTGCCGGCGTGCTCATGGTCACCAGTCCGTGCGCCAGAACCGGCGCGGCTGGAACGGGTAGGTGGGCAGCGGCACGCGGCGGCTGGCCTCCCCCAGGTGCAGGGCCTCGAAGTCCACCTGCTGGCCGGTCACCCAGGCGGCGGCCAGCTCGGACAGCGCCCGCGCGTCCTGGCCGGACGGCACGATCCCGTTGTCGTTGCGGGAGAAGCGGGAGAAGGAGCCCGGGTCCGCCTGCGGGGCGGCGGCGGTCGTGGTGGCGGGGCCGCGGGCGGCGTCGTCGGACAGCGCCGCGATCAGCTCCGCGCGGCTGCGGACCACGGCCGCCCACCGGCGGGCCATCACCTTGCGGCCGAGGTTGAGGCTGAAGCAGACGTCGTCCAGGCGCAGGTCGGGGTCGGCCTCCAGCCGGTCCTTGAGCCGCGCGCGCTGGCGGGCCAGCGCGTCGTCGTCCAGGGCGGACAGGGTGGCCAGCCGCGGCCGGCCCTCGTCCTCGGGGGCGCGTCCGGCGGCCGTCGGGGCCTCCTCCAGCAGCAGGTGCGCGTTGTAGCCGCCGCCACCGATCGAGGTGATGCCCGCGCGGCGGATGCCGGCCTCCGGCTCCCAGTGCGCCCCTTCGATCTGCGGCACGAAGGGGGTGCTGGGGAAGTCGAGGTCCTGGTTGACCTCGGTCAGGTTGATCGTCGCCGGGAGCGTCTTGTGGTGCAGCGCCAGCGCGGCCTTGATCGCGCCGAAGCCGCCCGAGACCACGCCGCCGTGGCCGACGTTGCCCTTGACCCCGCCGATCGAGGTGGTCGCGGTCTGCTTCCCGAACGCCATGGTCGCCGCGTGCACTTCGAGCTCGTCGGTCATCGGCAGGCCGAGGCCGTTGGCCTCGTACATGGACACCGTGTCCGGGGTGACGCCGCCGACCTCCATGGCGTTGGCGATGCAGGCGCTCAGCCGCTCGGGCTGGGCCAGGCCGTACGCCATCGCGCTGACGCCGTTGTTGTTGACGGCCGAGCCCTTGACCACGGCGTAGATGTGGTCGCGGTCGGCGACGGCGTGGCCCAGCGGCTTCAGCAGCACGGTGACGACCCCGCTGGACAGCGCGGTGCCGGTGCCGTTGGCGTCGAACGGGCGGCAGTGGCCGTCCTTCGACAGGATGCGGTTCTCCTCCCACAGGTGGCCGCGCGGGTGCGGCAGGCGGACCATCGCGCCGCCGGCGATCGCCAGGTCGGTCTGGCCGAGCAGCAGCGACTGACAGGCCAGGTGCACCGCGTAGTGGAAGCCCGCGCAGACGGCGGCGACGGTGACGGCCTCACCGATGAGCCCCATGTAGTACAGCGCGTTGGAGGTCATGGTGTCCGGCGACCACGCCAGGCTGGCCTCGATCGCCTCGGGGCCGACCGACACCCGGTCCGGCGGGGAGCTGTAGAGCGCGGCGGTCTGCGGGTTGTTGGCGCCGTACATGCCGATCTCGGCCCTGAGCCGGTCCGGGTCGTAGCCGCCGTCCTCCAGCGTCTCCCAGGCGCTCTCCAGGAACAGCCGGTTCTCCGGGGTCATCGCGGCCGCCATCCGGTCGCTGATGCCGAACACCGACGGGTCGAACTTGTCGTACGTGTCGAGCACGCCGCAGGCCCGCACGTAGAACGGGCTGTGGATCAGGGTCTCGTCGACGTGGATGTCGTCCTTGGCCAGGAACGACACGGACTCCCGGCCGTGGACGAGGTTGTCCCAGAACTGCTCCTTGGTGCGGGCTCCGGGCGCCCGCAGGGACATGCCGATGACGGCCACGTCGCCCGGGTCGTAGTCCTGCTCGGGGTTGTCGGTCATGGGGAGGCTCCTGCTTCGTTTCGAGTGAGGGTGACTCAGCGGCCGCTGTACGCAGACGCCGGCGGCTCAGCGGCCGGTGGCGCCGCCGCGGCCGCGCAGCGCGGCCCGACGGGTGTTGGCGCGCGCACGGGCGGACTGGACCGCCTCGGGGGTGGCGCCGCTCTCGTCGTCGAGCCAGCGGGCGAGGGAGGAGATGTCGCGGAAGCTGAAGAGGTCGGGCACCCGGACGCGGCGGTCGAAGCGCCGGGTCATCAGCCGGGCGAGGCGGATGAGCAGCAGGGAGTCCCCGCCGAGGTCGTAGAAGGCGGACTGCACGTCGATGCTCGACGGTTCGAGGTCGAGCAGCTGGCCCCAGATCTCCGACAGGGCCAGCTCGGTCGGCGTGCCGGCGGCCGTCAGGGGCCCGCCGCTGTCGGCGGCCGGCGGCTCGGGCAGCGCGTTGCGGTCGAGCTTTCCGCCCGGCCCCAGCGGAAGGGCGGCGAGGACCACGAGCGTCGCGGGCACCATGTAGTCGGGCAGTTCGACGGCGAGCCTGCCGGTGACGGCGCTCTGGAGCGCGGCGTCCAGCCGGGGGCCGCCTTGCGGCGCGTCGTCGCCGGCGGGCACGACGTAGCCGACGAGCCGGTTGCCCCGGACGACGGCGGCGGCCTCCCGGACTTCGGGGCAGCCGGTCAGCCGGGCCTCGACCTCCTCCAGCTCGATGCGGTAGCCGCGCAGCTTGACCTGGTGGTCGGTGCGGCCGAGGAAGCGGAGTTCGCCGCCGTCGGTGAACTTGACGACGTCCCCGGTGCGGTACATCCGCTCGCCGTTGCGGAACGGGTCCGGCACGAAGCGTTCGGCCGTGGTGCGCGGCCGGTTGACGTAGCCGTGCGCGAGGCCGGCGCCGCCGAGGTAGAGCTCGCCGGGCTCACCGGCCGGGAGCGGCTTCAGCTGCTCGTCGAGCACGTAGACCCGGTCGCTGGTCGTCGGCGGGCCGATCGTCGGTTCGTCGGTCCCGTCCTCGGGCACCGGCCCGAACGAGCAGAAGACCGTCCCCTCGGTGGGGCCGTAGGCGTTGAACACCCGGTCGGCGCCGGTCTCCCGGTAGGTGCGGTCCACCAGCTTGCGGCGCAGGGCCTCGCCGCCGAACACGACCGTGCGCACGTTCGGCGGCAGGGCACCGGCGTCGAGCAGGCTGTTCATGACCGAGGGGACGACGTTCAGGTGGGTGATCCTGTCGGCGTACCGGCTCTCCGGCAGGTGCACGGCGCTCTCGACGAGCACGACGGCGCCGCCGCGGCACAGCGCGTTGAAGATCTCCATCACGGACAGGTCGAAGCAGACCGAGCTCGCCGCCGAGACTCCGCTCAGGTCGCAGCCGTCGAGGACCCGGTCCATCTCGGCGAGCATCGCCACGCAGCCGCCGTGCCGGACGGCCACGCCCTTGGGTCTGCCGGTGGAGCCCGAGGTGTAGATGACGTACGCGGTGTCGCCGGGCACGACCGCCACGGGCTTCGCGCCGGGCTCGGTCGTGACGTTCTCCCCGAGCACGACCACGGTCGGGCCGGGCGGGCAACTGGCCCGGGACGCGGGGGTGGTGAGCAGCAGGCGGGTCCCGCTGTCCTGGACCATGAAGGTCAGCCGGTCGGCGGGGTAGTTCGGGTCCAGCGGCAGGTAGCAGGATCCGGCGCGCAGGGCCGCCAGGATGCCGACGAGCAGGTCGGGGGTGCGCTCGACGCAGATGCCGACCGGGACGCCGGGGCCCGCGCCGTCGGCGACCAGCCGTTCGGCCAACTCCCGGGAGCGCTCGTTCAGTTCGCCGTAGGTCAGGACGCCGGCGTCGGAGTAGACGGCGGTCGCGTCGGGGTTCTTGAGGGCCTGCTCGACGAACGCGGAGTGCAGGGTTTCGGTCACCGGTCCGTCTCCTCGGGGAGGCCGGTCGGCGCGAAGTCGCCGATGGCCTGGTCGGGTTGGGCGATCGCGTCGAAGAGCACGGTGCGGTACAGCGCGAGCAGTGCCGTCACGGTCTGCCTTTCCAGGTAGCTCGGTTTGAACTGGACGTGGCCGGCCACCTCGCCGTCGATGTCGGCCATCGAGATCTCGAGGTCGAACTTGGCGAGGTGCCTGCGCACCTGAAGCGGTTCGAGCGGCAGCGCGCCGTCGGGCGTGATGGTGTCGCCGATGCCGTGGAAGAGCTTGACGGACCGGGGGAACGCGTCCGAGGACAGCCAGTTGACGACCACGTCGAACCACGGGGAGCGGCCCTCGGCCCTCGGCGGCCGCAGCTGGGAGGCCAGCAGGTCGAGGGGGTAGTTCATGTGCTCCAGGAGGCCGAGCGAGAAGGCGTGGACCTCGCGCAGCAGCTCGCGGAAGCTGCGGTCACCGGCGGGGTTCGCCCGCACCAGCACGGTGTTGAGGTAGTAGCCGATGGCGGATTCCCAGCCGGGTTCGGCGCGTTGGGCGATGGCGGTGGCCAGTACGGCGTCCTCGGCGCCGACCGCGCGGTTGAGCGTGGCGAAGAACCCGGCCAGCACGACGGTGCTGATCGACACGCCTTCTCGTACGGCGAACTCCCGCAGCAGGCGGGTCTCTTCGGCGCTCCAGCGGAAGGCGAGGTCGCGGCCCTCGTAGGTGACGCCCGGCGGCCGCTCCTTGGTGGACAGGTCGAGGTGGGCGGGCGGGTCGGCCAGCTTCTGCGACCACCAGTCCAGGGCCGCGCCGGCCGCCGGCCCGGCCAGCCACTGCCGCTCCCACGCGACGAACTCCGTGTACGGGACGACCGGTGCGCTGTCGGCGGGGTCGGCGCCCTCGTAGAACTCCTGGAGTTCGCGGATCATGACGTCGGCCGACGCCGCGTCCGACGCGATGTGGTGGACGAGCACCAGCAGGTAGTGGTCCGCCGGACCGCGCGTCATGAGGACGATCCGCACCAGCGGCCCGTTGTCCAGGTCGAGCGGCTCGTGCCCGTAGCGGGCCAGTTCCTCGCGGGCCTGTTCGTCGTCCAGGTCGGTGCCGTCCGCCACGACGAACTCGTACACCGGTTCGTCCAGGATGACCTGGTACGGGCTGCCGCCCGCCTCCACGAAGAGGGTGCGCAGCGCGGGGTGGCGCTCCATCACGGCCCGTACGGCGCGGTCCAGGGCCTTCTCGTCGACGGCGGTCCGGATCCGGGCGGTCACCATGAAGTTGTAGGGCACGGCGTCCGGCGCGACCATCTGCATGAACCACAGCGAGGCCTGGCCGTGCGAGGCCGGTGCCAGTGCGAGGCCGAGGCCGTCGGCGCGCAACTGGTCCAGGGCCGGTGCGTCGGTGGCCTCCAGCAGTCCGCGCGCGTCCAGTTCGTCCACCAGCTCCTCGGCGTCCAGTTCGGACAGCTCGTCGAGGTACGTCCGGTCCGGCTCGGCCTCGGGGGCCGAGGCGGGGGCGGGGGCGGCCGACGGTACGGGCGGTGCCGTCGCGGGCGCGGCCGGTCCGGCGGTGAGCTCGACGAAGTGGCCGACGACCTCGGAGATGGACCGGCCGTCCAGGAACACCACCGGCGACACCCGGTGCCCGAACAGCGACTGCAGCCTGTTGACGAGGCGGATCGCCAGCATCGAGTCGAGGCCGAAGTCGAGCATGCTGGCGTTCACGTCGAACCTGCTCACCGGCACGCCCAGCGCGTCGGCGAGCTCGGCGAGGACGACCTCCGCCACCGGCCGGATCTCCGTCGGCTGCTCCTCCACCACCACACGGGCCACGGGCGCGGCCGCGGCCTCGACGGCCGGGGCCGGCGCCCGGACGGGGCGGGGCTCGGTGTCGATCCAGTAGCGGTCCTTCTGCCACTGGACGAGCGGCGTCTCCACGACCTCGACGTCGTCGGCGAACAGCGGGTCGAAGGTCAGCGGCAGGCCCCTGACGTACAACGACGCGGCGGCACCCAGCAGGCAGCGGACGTCGCTCTCGTCGCGCCGCAGGGAGTTGATCGCGTGCACCTCGGCGCCACGGGTCAGCGCGATCTCCTCGACCGCGCCGCGCAGCGTCTCGTGCGGGCCGATCTCGATGAAGGTGCCGACGCCCTGGTCGACCAGTGCGCCGATCGTCTCGGCGAACCGGACCTGGTTGCGCAGGTTGTGCACCCAGTAGTCGACGTCGGCGACCGGGTTCACCGTGTCGGCCAGTGCCGTGGAGTGGAAGTCGATGCCGGGCGTCAGCGGGGTGATGCCGTCGATGCCCGCGCGCAGCGGCTGGAGCAGCGGGTCCATGCCGGGGCTGTGCACCGGCCGTTCGACCCGGATCCGCCGGGTCGAGATCCCGTCCCGCTTGAGGTCGGCTTCCAGGGCGTCGACGGCTTCGGGCGAGCCGGAGACCGCCGCGCTGGTGGGGCTGTTGACCACGGCGACGGCCGCGTGCGCGGCGTAGGGGGCCAGCCGCGGCAGCAGCTCCGCCTCCGGCAGGTCGACCGAGATCATGGCACCCGCGGCGGCCTTGCGCTCCAGCAGGTGCGACCGGGCGACCACCACGCGGGCGGCGTCCTCCAGCGACAGCGCGCCGGCCACGCAGGCGGCCGCGACCTCGCCCAGGCTGTGCCCGACGACGGCGGTCGGCTGGATGCCGAGTCCGAGCCAGACCTTCGCCAGCGAGACCTGGAGGGCGAACAGCACCGGCTGCTGGAAGTCCATCTCCTCGTACCCGGCCTCGTCGGCCGGGGCGGCGAGCCGGTCGAGCACCGAGCAGCCGCCGGCCGCGCGCACGGCGGCGTCGCAGGCGGTCATCCAGGTGCGGAAGCCGGCGTGCGAGCGCAGGAGTTCGCGGCCCATGCCGACCCACTGGGTGCCGCCGCCGGAGAACACCAGCGCGACCCGCCGGTCGACGGTGCCGGAGACCGTGCCCGTGACGACGTCGGGGTGCGGCTGGCCGGTGGCGACCCTGGCGAGGCCGTCCAGGACGTCCTGCCGGTTGCGGGCGAACAGGGCGATCCGGTGGTTGTGGTGGGTGCGCCTGGCGGCGAGCGTGTAGGCGAGGTCGGAGACCCGCAGGCCCGCGTCGCGTTCGACGTGGTTGGACAGCTCGCGGCAGGTGTCGGCCAGCGCGCCGGCCGTACGTGCGGTGACAGGGACGAGGTGCACCTGCTCGTCGGCGGCGGCGTCGCACCGGCCGGGCGTGACGTGCCGCCCGCGGTCGCCCGCGAGGAAGGGGTGGGCCGCGACGGGGAGGCCGGCGGTGTACAGGGCGCCGAGCGAGCCGAGCAGGGTCGAGGCCTCGTCGGCGCCGCGGCGCAGCGAGGGCAGGGTGGTCGCCGTCAGGATCTCCGACACCGACTTGAGCAGGACGGGGTGCGGGCTGATCTCGATCACCGCGTCGACGTCGTGGTCGCGCAGCTTCGTCAGGGCGTCGACCACCCGGATCTCCCGGCGCAGGTTGTCCGCCCAGTAGTCCGGCCCGAGCTCGGCACCGTCGACGCGTTCGCCGGTGACCGTCGAGATCATCGGGATGCGGGTGGTCCGGGGCCTGATGCCGTCGAGTTCGACCTTCAGCGGGGCGAGGACGTGGTCGACCAGCGGGGAGTGCGGGGCGTGGCCCATCCGGACCCGGTGGTTGGTGACGCCCGCCGCGGTCAGCCGCTGGACGAGGTCGTCGATCTCCTGCGGTGTGCCGGTGACCAGGGTGGAGTTCAGGCCGTTGTGGCCGGAGACGGTGAGCCGGCCGGTCAGGTACGGCCCGACCTCGTCGGCGGCGGTCATCACCACGATGCCCTCGCCGCGCCCCACGGCGAGCTGCTGGAGGAGCCGGCCGTGGTGGGCGGCCAGGCGGGAGGCGTCGTCGAAGTCGAGCGCGCCGGCGATGTGGGAGGCGGCGAACTCGCCGACGCTCTGCCCCACGACGACGTCCGGCTCCACCCCCAGCGAGCGCCAGGCTTCGGCCAGCGCGACCTGGAGGGAGAACAGCAGCGGCTGGAAGACGTCCATGTCGTCGATGCGGCCGTCCGGGGACATCAGCTGCTCGACGAGCGAGAAGCCCAGCAGCTCCCGCATCCGCCGGTCGGACTTCATCATGGACCGGCGGAACACGGGCATTCCGGCGAGCAGTTGCCGGCCCATGCCCACCCACTGCGAGCCGTTGCCCGAGAACAGGAAGGCCACCCGCGGCCTGCGTCCGGCCCGCTCCCCGACGCTCAGCCCGGCGGCCGTCGCCCCGCTGCCGAAGGCGTCCAGCTGGGAGCGGAGTTCGGGCATGTCGCGGGCGGTGGCCGCGAGCCGGAACGGGCCGTCGCCGGGCGTCCGGCGGCAGAGCTCGCGCAGGTCGCTCTCGTCGCGCAGCGCCCGGGCCCGCTCGGCCAGCGCCTCCCGGGAGTCCGCGGCCAGCAGGAGCAGCGAGCTCTCGGGGCGCGGCAGTTCCTCGACGGCGACGTGACAGATCGCGCCGCCGAACCCGAACGAGCTGACGCCGCCCCGGCGGGCGTCGGAGCGTCGCGGCCACGGCGTCAGCCGGTCCTGGACGGTGAGGTTGTACTCGTCGAACATGATCTGCGGGTTCGGCGCGCTGTAGTGCAGGCTCGGCGGCAGCACACCGTTGCGCATCGACATCGCGAGTTTGACCAGGCCGACGATGCCGGCGGCCGCCTCCAGGTGCCCGACGTTGGACTTGACGGACCCGAGCCGCAGCGGCTCCGTACGGCCGCCGCCCAGCACCGCGCCGATCGCGTTGGCCTCGATCGGGTCGCCGAGGGGCGTCGCGGAGCCGTGGCACTCGATGTAGTCCACGAGGTGCGGGGCGATGCCCGCCCGCTGGTACGCGGTGCGGAGCATCTTCTCCTGCGCCTGGGGGTTCGGCGCCGTCATGCCGTTGCTCAGACCGTCGTTGTTGGAGGAGCTGCCCTTGATCAGGCAGTACACCGGCAGGTCGCGTTCCAGTGCCACGCTCAGCGGGGCGAGCACGACGACGCCGGCGCCCTCGCCGCGGACGTAGCCGTTGGCGCGGGCGTCGAAGGACTTGCAGCGGCCGTCCGGGGCGAGCGCGCCCATCGCGTCCATGGCGGTGTAGTAGTCGGAGACGAAGCTCAGGTTCACGCCGCCGGCCAGCACCAGGTCGCTCTCGCCCAGCCAGATCGACTGGCACCCCACGTGCACCGAGACCAGCGATCCGGCGCAGGCGGCGTCGATGGCCATGCTCGGGCCCTGGAGGCCGAGGACGTAGGAGACCCGGTTGGCGATGATGCCGTCGTGCATGCCGGTCGCGGTGTGCGGGGTGATCTGGCTGTCGGGGCCGCGGTAGTGCGCCAGGGCGGCGTAGTCGCCCCAACAGGAGGCCATGAACACGCCGGTGTCGCTGTCGACCAGGCTGTGGGGCGCGATGCCCGCGTCCTCCAGCGCCTCCCAGGACAGTTCCAGGATCAGGCGCTGCTGCGGGTCCATCTGGACGGCTTCGCGGGGCGAGATACCGAAGAACAGCGGATCGAACCGGTCGATGCCGTCGATGAATCCGCCCCAGCGCACCCTGTCGTTCAGCAGCTCGCGTCGCGCGGCCGGTACCGGCCCGACGGCGTCGCCGCCCTCGACCAGCAGCTGCCAGAACGACGACGGGTCCGGCCCGCCGGGGAACCGGCAGCCGATGCCCACGATCGCGACGGGCTCGTGCGAGGGCAGGCGGCGGCGCTCGGCACTCGGGGCGGGCTCCGCGGCACGCGGACCGTCGACGAGCGCACGCGCCAGCCCGTCGACGGTCGGGTACTGCCACATCCAGGTGGCCGGGACCTGCCAGCCGAGGAACTCGGACAGCGAGGCCGCGAGCGTCACCGATCTCAGCGAGTCCAGTCCGTACCGGTGCAGCGGCGCCGAGCGGTCCACCGCGCTCGCGGACACGTCCAACAGCTCGACAACACGGGAAAGCAGGAAATCCGTTACGGCGGAAATGTCTCGCGCTGCGCGCTTTCGGGGCACGGCGACTCCCTCAACAGGGCGGATGGAATGGACGGGTGGAGCTTCACGGCCGACCGGTCGGGGGGGTTCGGTCCGCACCCGGGCAGCCGGACACGGGGGCGGCTCATGACGCGGAGGGTCCCCTTCGCCGCATCACGTTCCTGGGTGGGGCCGACGGTTGGCATGCGGATGGGATCGGCGTTTCCGATCTCCGCGTTCACAGCGAGTGAGAACTCCCGTTCGTGTACCGCTGTTTCGGCTGGCGGCGCAGCTCGCTCTCACCGCGGGAGAAATCACGGGCATCTCTGGGTCACATCGGTCCGCGGGTGCATCGACGACAGGATCGCGTACGCGGATTCTTCACCTGCACGGCTACTGTCGATGGGCTCCAAGGTCCATTTGGTCAAGCGCGACGAGTATGCTGATGGAGGCAAAATGGATCGTCAGTGCTAATCCGACCGGCGGACAGCAGAGTGCCAGTTTGTTAATGGTGAGACAAGCGCCATTCGAGGGCCGGTTGAGGCAGTGGCGAGATTTGATCTCCAAGTGTCCGGTTCGAGTTGGAGCTGTCGGCGGTCCGAAATGGCGCCTCGACTCAGCAGCGCCCCCGCGTCACCGCGCCCCGGCCGGGACAGGCGCACGACCCCGCGAAAGGCGCGCTCCACCGGCACGCGATTGGGGTAGACAGCGGCTGAGTGACCCATGCAAGCTGACCCCCATGGCAGTTGAGAATCTTGATGCGGCGTCAGTCGATGCCGACCGTTCCTTAGCCGGTCCCACCGGCCGCGACGTCGACGGCAGGCCCGCATGACCGACGCCACCGATACCACCGACAGCACCGACACCGCGGTCAAGCCGGCGCTCCGGCCGGGACTGGCACTCGGCGTACTGGCCGGGGCGCTCGCCCTGGACGTGAGCGGTCTCGGAGTCCTCAACGCCGCCCTGCCGTCGGTCGGAGCGCGCTTCGACCTGGACGAGACCACGCTCCAGTGGGTCATGACCGCCTACGCCGTCACGTTCGCCGGCTTCCTGCTGGTGGGCGGCCGACTGGCCGACGTCCTCGGCCGGCGGCGGGTGTTCGAGGTCGGGGTCGCCCTGTTCACCGTGTCCGCGCTGGTCGGGGCGCTGGCCCCGGACACCGCGGTGCTGCTGGGCGCGCGCGCCGCCCAGGGCATCGGCGCCGCCCTGTCCGGGCCGGCCGCGCTGGCCCTGCTCACCGAGACGTTTCCGGCCGGTCCGGCGCGCAACCGGGCCTTCAGCGTGTACGCGGCGGTCGGCGCCGCGAGCTTCAGCGGCGGGGTGCTGCTGGGCGGCGTACTGACCCAGTTCTTCGGCTGGCGTTCGGTGCTGTGGTTCTCGGTGCTGCTGGGGCTCGCCGTGCTGGCCGCGACCCGCGCCGGACTGCCCGGTGGCGCCGGGCACAGCGGCCGACTGGACCTGCCCGGCGCGATCACGGGCACGCTCGGACTCACCCTGCTCGTCGTCGGCGTGAGCAGCGACGGCGCGACGGCGTGGATCGTCCTCGGCGCCGCGGTGGCCTTCCTGGCGCTGTTCCTCGTGCGCGAGCACCGCACCGCCGACCCGGTGCTTCCGCTCGCCCTCTTCCGGATCAGGCCGGTCCGGGCCGCGAGCCTGGCGGCCTTCCTCCAGTACATGGGATCGGTCGGGCTGCTGTTCTTCGCGCCGCTGTACCTCCAGGGGATGCTGGACTACTCCCCCTTCGAGTCCGGTCTCGCGCTGGTGCCGATGTCCCTGGCCGTGTTCCTCACCGCCAACTTCGCCACCGGACGCCTGCTGGCCCGGTTCACCCCGCGCACGCTGATGGCGGTCGGCCTCGTCCTGATCGGCGGGGGTGCCGCGCTGTGGCTGGGCACACCGCACGACGGCGGCTACGTGCAGTACGTGCTGCCCGGCCTGGTGCTCAGCGGCATCGGCCAGGGGCTGAACTTCCCCTCGATGACGTCCGCCGGGCTCACCGGAGTCCCGGCGCGGCAGCACGCCGTCGCCGGGGCGGTGAACGTCGTGGCGCAGCAGATCGGCGCGAGTGCGGGCGTCGCGGTGATGGTCCTGGTCGCCGCGACCGGCACGGACCAGCTCGCCGGCTACCACCTCGCCTACCTCACCGCCGCCGGCGCGTGCGTCCTCGGTGCGGCGGTCATCGCCGTACGACGGCAGGCCTGAGGGGCCCGGCCTACCGGCTCCCGGGGTTCGGGGTTCGGGGTTCGGGCGAGATCATGCGGAAGGGCGGCGGGCGGCCCCCCCGGGGGGGGGGCGCCCCCCCCCCGGCCGGCCGGCCGGGGGGGGGGGGCGCCGGGGAGTGACAAGGGGTTTGCGCCAGGGGGTTTTTTGGCGGACAGAAACCCCTGTGGTTT